>NZ_JBIASZ010000004.1:0-44014 GCF_042891345.1 Streptomyces sp. NPDC001903 | reverse complement strand
CGACCGTCCGTCGGGCGGCTTCCGCTCCGGCGGCAGCGACCGCCCGTACGGCCGCCGTGACGACAACCGCCCCTCCGGCTCCGGCTCGACCGGCTCCTTCGGCGGCCGCCGCGACGACAAGCCCCGCTGGAAGCGCAACGGCTGATCCGGCCTCCCGCACCAGCGGATGAGCTGACTGCCTGACAGGGCCCCCACGACACCGTCGTGGGGGCCCTGTTTGCGTTTTGTGAGCCGCGCCGGGCCCGGTCAGCCGATACTCGATCGGCTGACGGTTGGTCTCCCGCTATGCTCTGGGGTGAGCACGCAGGGGCCATTAGCTCAATTGGCAGAGCAGCGGACTTTTAATCCGTTGGTTGTCGGTTCGAGTCCGACATGGCCTACGGCTCACGAAGCGCCCCACCCGATCCCTCGGGTGGGGCGCTTCGGATTTTCAGGACCAGCCCGGGTCTTGGGGGGCCGACACCGACCAGCCCGGGTCCTTGGGCGGGGCTGCGAGGGTCTGGGCCTGGCCGGCGGTGCCGGTGGCGATCACCGCGATCAGGGCTGCGGCGGTGACGGTGATCAGGGTGACGAACGTGCGACGCATGGTGACGGTGCCTCTTATCGAGCCGGTACGGACGCGGATGCGGTGGGAGCGAGGGGGGTTGGCCGGATCTCTCGTTCCGGCGTGCCGCCATCGTGCCGAGCCGGGCAGGGCCCTGTCGCCGGTTTGAGCTGGCACAAAGCGATCTGACATATCCGTGCCAGCGCGCTCGCCGTGTCCGCGTGATGGACGGTGTTTGTGCGGGCGCTGGCTGGTATGGACAATCCAGGATGCAAGATCGGCCCATCGGAGGGGCCGCATGCCGCCAGCGTTGTCGGTTCAGGTTCACAGTTGTGCTGCCGCTCCGAACCGCGAGCTGGGGGGCTCCTCTTGTTGGTTTCTCTTGGGCTGACCGAACGTTCCGACGCGCTCTACCGCCTCGTCCTCAGACGGCCGGATCTCGCCGTCGTCGAGGTCGCCGCCGAACTCGCGCGGTCCGAGGCCGACGTACGCACGGACCTGGAGGAGCTGACGCGGCTCTCCCTCCTCGCGCCGTCCTGGCGGACCGACGGGCGGCTCCGGGCGGTGAACCCGAAGGCCGCGCTCGACTCGCTCCTCGCCCACCAGCAGGCGGAGATCGCCCAGCGCCACCGGGCCCTCGCCGAGAGCCAGGCCGCGGCGAGCGCGCTGCTGTCGCAGTACGCCGAACTGCACCCGGCCCAGCCCGCGCACGAGGCCGAGCGGTTCCTCGGCGTCGAGGCGGTCCGGGCCAAGCTCAGCGAGATGTCCGCCCGTACCCGCCGCGAGTCGATCAGCTTCCACCCCGGCGGGCCGGTCCCCGCCGCGCAGTTCAAGGCCAGCGAGCCGATCACCGAGGACCTCATCGCGCGCGGCGTGAAGATCCGGACCGTCTACCAGGACGCCATCCGCAACGACGCCGGCAGCCTGGAGCACGCCCGCTGGCTCACCGAGCGGGGCGGCGAGGTGCGGACGGCCCCCTCGCTGCCGATGCGCATGGTCATCGCCGACCGGGAGCTCGCGCTGATGCCGATCGACCCGGCGGACAGCGCGCAGGGCGCCGTACTGCTGCGCGAGCCGGGCGCCGTCGCCGCCTTCTGCGCGCTGTTCGACTCGGTGTGGGAGACGGCCACCCCCTTCGGCGAGCCGCCCCGGCGCAGCCTCGAAGACCCCGGATCGCAGCCGCGCGAGCTGCTGCGGCTGCTGGCCCAGGGCTATACGGACGAGGCCGCCGCGCGCAGGCTGGGGATCTCCCTGCGCAGCGAGCGGCGGCTCATCTCGGAGCTGATGGAGAAGCTGGACGCGCAGAGCCGCTTCCAGCTCGGGCAGCGGGCCGTCGAAGAGGGCCTGCTGTAGGCAGCCCCCTCCGGCTCAGCAGCCGCAGGACGCGTCCGCCGCGACCGGGGCCGTCAGCGGGTCCGGCGGCGACTGCCGGGTGCCGGCGGAGTCCTCCACCGGGAAGCCCTCCCGGGACCAGTACTCGAAGCCGCCGAGCATCTCCTTGACCCGGTAGCCGGCGCTCGCGAAGGCGTACGCCGCGCGGGTCGCGCCGTTGCAGCCCGGGCCCCAGCAGTAGGTGACCACCACGCTGCCGGGAGCCACCAGTTCGGCGGCCCGCGCCCCGATCTCGTCGGTGGGCAGGTGCACGGCGCCCGGGATGTGGCCCTGCTCCCAGGCCTCGGCGCTGCGGCTGTCGACGAGGACGAAGCCCCCGGCGCCGGATTCCACGTCCGCGTGCACGTCCGCGACGTCGGCCTCGAAGGTGAAGCGGCGGTGGAAGTGGGCCGCGGCGGTGGCCGGGTCAGCCGGCGGAACGCGCAGCACCTTCGAGGACGCGGTGACGGTCTGAGTGGTCATGGTCGGTGGGCTCCTGAGGACGGGGGCGGCGTACGGCCGCCACGGCGATGAGGGTGTAGAGGGCCGCGGTGGCTGCACCGGGGCCGATGAGCAGGACGGGCAGGTCCCAGCGGGCGGCCCGCCCGAGGACGAGCACCCCGAGGGCGATCAGGCCCGCGGCCACGAGCCCGCCGCGCCGGGTCCGGCCGGTGAGCTCGGTCCAACGGGCGGCGGTGGCGTGGAGGTTGGTTCGGCAGTACGTCCAGCAGAGCGCGGCCGAGCCGATCCCGAGAGCGGCCGCTGCGGCCGGGGCCGGCGGCTGCGCGGCGGTGGCGGGCGGAGCCTGCAGTACGGCGTACAGCGCGGCCGCGAGCGCGAGGCCGAGCAGGGTCCCGCCCAGGGCCCGGCGCCGCGCCATGGCGGGAACCGCCCCTTCGAGGCCGACCCAGCCGAAGAGCAGGGGAACGGCCACCAGCAGCGCGGCCCCGGGCCAGCCGCCGCTCCAGCTCCCGGTCCAGCTTCCCGGTCCCGGCCCCGGCCCCGGTTCCGGGCTGCCGAGGAGCCGCCAGGAGACGGCCAGCGCCAGCACCGCCGCCAGCCGCAGCCGCCGCCCCGCCGGGGACAGCCCCTGCGGGACGCACCAGGCGTACGCGGCCGCGCTGCCCAGCACCGCGGCGGCCACCGCGTACGCCCGCCAGCCGGAGTCCCCGAGCGCGAACTCGGCGGCGCCCAGGGCCACTCCCGCCTGCCCGGTGGCGAAACCGCCGAAGTAGAGCGCGGTGGCCGCGCGGGCCGGCCCCGGGCCGATCCGGTTCCGTACGAAGGCCACGGGCCCGGAGTCCTCCGTACCGCCGGCGGCGGCGACCAGCAGGCACCAGCCGGCCAGCGCCCCCGCCACCGCGACCCCCGGCCAGGGGCCGGGCCGCGCTGTGGCGAGGGCCGCCGGGAGCAGCAGGGCCCCGGCCCCCAGGACCGCGCCCAGCGCCTTCGCGGCCCCGGCCGACCAGGTGTCCGTACGCGTCACGACAACTCGTGGAAGAACAGCGGGGTGGCCGCCGGCAGCGCCGCGCCCTCCGCCAGGAGCCGCTCCTCCACGCCGTCCCACAGGGGCATCCGCGTGCCGAGGTCCACCGGCAGGCCCAGGTGCCCGGCCAGGAACGCGGACCAGCCCGGCATCAGCGGCGCCGCGGTGACCGCGACCGCCGCCAGCAGCTCCACGTGCGCCGCGAGCCGCCCGGCGTACTCGGCGCGCGGTCCGGCGGCCCGCAGCAGGGCAAGCTGCCGCAGGTCGGCGTCGGCGCGCTCGAACACGGTGGCCAGGACGTCGGCGGCGCGCTGCGGGGAGAAGGCCTCCGCGCCGAGGGCGGCCGCGATCTGCCCGGGCAGCGCCGCGCGTTCGGCGGCGAGCGGGCCGTCCGCGGGCCCGGCGGCCGGTACGACGGAGTCGAAGTCCTGGGCGAGCAGGTCCAGTACGGTGTCGGTCCACCGTTCCAGGCCGCCGGCCAGGACGGTGCTGAGGGTGTCCGCGAACTCCTTCATGGAGAAGTTGTTCTGGGCCCGCTCCGGGCCGGTCAGGCACAGGTGGAAGCGGAGCGCGTCCGCGTTGACCCGGCGCAGGAACTCGCCGCCCCAGATGGCGTGGCCGCGGCTGGTGGAGAACTTGTCGCCCTCCAGCCGGTAGAACTCGTTGATCACCACCTGTGCGGGCAACGTCAGCCCGCCCTGGGCGAGCAGCAGCGCCGGCCACAGCACGGCGTGCGAGAACGAGCAGTCGAAACCGATGAAGTTGACGATCCGGGTCTCGGGGTCGGTCCACAGCCGCTCCCACTGCGAGCGGTCGCCGTTCGCCTCGGCGACCCGCGCGGTGCCCGCCGCGTAGCCCCAGATGCCGCTGAACCAGGTGTCGAGGATGTGACCTTCCCAGCCGGGCAGCGGGACCGGGATGCCGTAGTCCGCCTCGCGGCTGATCGCGGTGTCGGGCAGCGCCCGCTCGAACAGCCCGTCCAGGTACGAGACCAGCCGGGGCCGCCACTCCGCCTTGGCCTGCGCGTCGGCGTAGTACGCCTGGAGGCGCTCGCGGTAGCGCTCCAGAGGGAAGACGATGCGGCGCATGGTCGTGGTCTCGGGGGCGTTCCAGCAGGCGGTGCACCGGGGGGCGGCGAGCCCGGCCGGGTCCTGGGGCAGGCCGCAGGCCTCGCAGTACACGCCGTCGGAGGGCTCGGCGCAGAACTGGCACTCGCCGCGCACCTCGGCCTCGTACAGGTACCGCTCGCAGGGCGCGCAGTGGAAGACGGGCAGCTCCTGCACTTCGAGGGCGCCGGATTCCCACAGTTCGAGGAAGAAGCGCTGCACGAACTCGGTGTGGGTGGAGTCGGTGAGCGGGCGGGTGAACCAGTCGTGGTGCATGGCGCCCAGCGAGAGGGTCTCCTCCATGCGGTCGCCGAAGAGCTTGGCGGTCGGGTGGGCGGTGGAGCCGATCTCGGCGGCCCGGCGCGGTACGTAGCAGGAGTGCTCGTCGGAATAGCCCACGTAGCGCACGTCGTGGCCGCGCTGGCGCAGGTGCCGGGTCAGGACGTCGGCGCCGAGGAAGGGGCCGGAGAGGTGGCCGAGGTGGAGGTCGCCGTTCGGGTTCGGCGGGGCGCTGGTGACGACGTACGAGGTCATGATGCGTGGGTTCCTTCGGGGACGGTCAGGGCGGAGGAGTCGAGGGGGGCCGCGGTGTCGAGCGGCGGCAGGGCGGCCGAGGCGGCGGCGACGACACGGCTGCGCGGCGGCAGGTCGTCGAGGACGACCGAGTGGGCGCCGATCCGGGAGTCGGCGCCGATGGTGACCGGGCCGAGGACGCTGGCCCCGGTGCCGATGACGACGCGGTCGCCGACGACGGGGTGGCGGCGGGATCCGGAGGGGCGGCGCAGGTCCTTCCACCAGCCGACCGAGCCGAGCGTGACCTGGTGGTAGAGCATCACGTCGTCGCCGATCCGGACGGTCTCGCCGATGACGACGGCGGTGCCGTGGTCGACGAAGAAGCGGCGGCCGATCCGCGCCCCGGGGTGGATCTCGATGCCGGACACGGCGCGGGCCAGCAGGGACAGGGCGCGGGCGGAGACCCGGTGGCCGCGGCCCCAGAGCCAGTGCGCGACCCGGTAGGTCCACAGGGCGTGGATGTGCGGGTAGAGCAGCACCTCGGCGCGGGACGTGGCGGCGGGGTCCTTGGCGAGGACGGTCCGCACGTCCTCGCGCAGCACCTCGCGCAGCGGACGCCGCACTTCGCTCTCCGGTCCGGTCTCACATGTGGTCATACGGGGCCTCCGGACGGATCGGGCGGCCCGCGAGGAAGCGCTGCGGCCGGTAGGGCTCGAGCAGTTCCTGGACGGCCTTGCCGGGTACGGCCCCGCCCTCGACGATCTCCTTGGCGGCGAGTTCGGCCACGGCGGGCGCCAGCTTGAAGCCGCCGCCGCTGAAGCCGAGGGCCAGGTACAGGCCGTCGGGCCCGGCCGCGCCCACCACCGGGCGCTTGTCCGGGGTGTAGCCGTCGAGCCCGGAGCGGGTGCCCGCGAGCGGGGCGGTGGCGGCGGCCGGGACGCGGCCGGCGATCGCGGCGATCGCGGACTCCAGCTCGGCCTCGGTCAGCGGCTCCACGTCGCGGCCCAGCTCGGTGTCGGGCTTGCTGGGGACCCCGAAGTAGAAGCGGTCGAGGCCGTCGGGCCGGAAGTAGCTGCCGGTGGTGTCGTCGATGCAGGTCGGTACGGAGGCCGCCGACCCGCGCCGGCCGGCTCCCGGGAGCTCGGCCTGGGCCAGCCCGATCCGGCGCGCGGTGACGGGGATGTGGATGCCGAGGTGCTCGGCGGGGGCGGAGCCCCAGGCGCCGCCGGCCAGGACGACCAAGGGGGCGTCGATGCGGCCGATGGAGGTGAGGACGCCGGTGACGGTGCCCGCGGTCTCCAGCACCTTCATGGCCCGGATCCCCTCGGAGGGGGAGACGCCGAGCCGGTAGGCGGCGGTGAGCAGGGAGGCGGAGGCGGCCATCGGGTCGGCGTACCCGCCCTCGGGCTCGTAGGCGGCGAGGGCGACGCCCTCGGTCCGCAGGCCGGGGTAGATCTCCTTCAGCTCGGCCGCGTCGATCACCTCGACGCGGCGGTATCCGGCGGCGTCCGCGGAGGCGGCGGCGTTGTACCGCAGGTCGTCGGCGTGGTTCTCCCCGACGATCATGACGAATCCGGTGCGGCGGTAGCCGCAGTCGCCGCCGATGACGTCCGACCACTGCTCGAAGACGGGCAGGCTGCGTGCGGCGAGCCGGGTGTCCGCGACGGCCGTGTGGTGCAGTCGCAGCAGTCCGCCGGAGCGGGAGGTGGCGCCCTGGGCGTTGACCCGGCCCTGGTCGCACAGGACGATCCGGCCGATGCCGGCGAGGGCGAGCTGGTGCGCGATGGCCGCGCCGATCACCCCGCCGCCGACGACGATGGCGTCGGCGTGCGCGTGGACGATGGGACTCATGCCTGCACGCTCCGGTCCTTCGCCGCGGCGCCCGGATCCGTGATGCCGAACTCGGCGGCCCACTTGGCGCGGTCGCGGGCCACGGCGTCCGAGCCGCCCCACCAGATGGTGACGAAGCGCAGCCGCACGTCGCCGTCGTTGGTCAGGTCGTGGTCCTGGAGCGGGGTGATGAACACGGTCTCGCCGGCGCGGACCCGGCGGGTCTCCGTACCGATCCGCATGACCCCGCTGCCCTCGACGATGAAGAACATCTCGTTCTCGTCGTGGTCGTGCGGGGTGGAGGTGGCGCCGGGTGCGACGTCCACCCAGGCTCCGCCCCAGTTGGGCTCCTCGACGGCCTCGGGCCAGGGGAAGATCCGCCGTCCGCTGACGTTGTACGGCTCCTCGAAGACCATGTCGTCCTCGTGGGCGGTGAAGATGTGCATCGCGTACGGGTCCAATCAGGCGGCGACGGGCCGGCGCAGGCGTGCGCGCAGGTCGCGGTGGATGGTGTCGGCCTTGGCGGCCATCTGGCTGAAGGAGGTGGCGCTGCCGATGCCGTGCCGCCATTCGGTGAGTCCGTCGAGGTAGATCCCCACCTCGCAGTCGTCGCCGGTACGGGCGCGGTAGGCGCGGGTGACCTCGGGGCGGCCCTGCGCGTCCAGGCGCAGGTGGGGGACGAAGGCGGCGAGCTGGCGGGGCAGGGCGGCCTCGCGGTAGCCCGTGCAGACGATCACGGCGTCGGCCTCGATCAGGCCGCTCTCGCCGGTGAACACCTCCGCGGTGCGCAGCCGCACCCCGCCGTCCGGGGCCTCGTCGACGCCGGTGACCTCGGTGCGCTTGTGCATGTGCAGGCGCTGCCGGCCGGTGAACCGGTCCTGGTAGACGGCCTGGTAGAGGGCGGTGGAGACGTCGGGGTCCACGGCCGCGTAGTTGGTGGCCCGGGCCTGGTCCAGGGCGCGTTCGCGCTGCTCGCCCTCGAGGCCGTAGAAGTAGTCGGTCTCGTCGGGGAAGTACACCTCGTTGCTGAAGTGGCCGAGCTCGTACATCCGGAAGCCCGCGTGTCGCACCACCGAGTGGATCTGCGCGTCCGGGTGCTGCGCCGCCAGGTGCAGGACGATCTCGCCCGCGGTCTGTCCGGCTCCGATGACGGCGATGCTGCGCAGCGGGCGCTCGCCGAGGGCGGCCAGGGCCGGCAGGAGCTTCGAGGCGTGGAAGACCCGCTCGCCCAGGTGCGGGCGGAACAGCTCCGGTACGTAGGCCTCGTGGCCGGTGGCGAGCGCGATGTTGCGGCCCTCCACGGTGTGCAGGGAGCCGTCGCGGGTGTCCCGGGAGAGCACGCGGGCGGTGCGGACGCGGCCGTCGGCGCCGGTGACGGGCTCGACGCTCAGCACCTCGCGGTGGTAGTCGACGGGGCCGCGGACCTGGCGGGCGGCCCACTGCACGTAGTCCGACCACTCCAGGCGGCTGACGTAGCCGCCCATCAGCGTGAACGGGTAGAAGCGGCCGCTCTGCTGGAGGTAGTGGGGGAAGGTGAAGCGGGAGCGGGCGTCGCGCGGGGTGGCGAAGTCGCGCAGGAAGTGGTGCTGGATGTCGGTGCCGGGCAGGACCAGGTTGGGCTGCCAGGCGGAGTCGGCGGCCTTCTCCAGGTAGCGGGCGCTCAGCGCGGTCGTCCCCGTGGCGTCGTCGTGGTCCTCCACGGCGGCGGCGAGCGCGATCCCGGAGGGGCCGAAGCCCGCCACCACGAGGTCCTGGACGTCGGTGTCGTGCGTGCTCATCGGGCACCCGCCGTCGCCGTCAGGCCGAGCGCGGCCAGGGCCGCGGTCAGGGACTCGCGGATGATCCGGCCGGCCTGGTCGATCTCGCGCGCCGAGCAGTTCAGCGGGGGCAGCATGCGCACGACGCAGTCGTCGCGGCCGCCGAGCTCGATGATCAGGCCGCGGCTCACGGCCTCCCACTGGACCTGCTTCGCCAGCTTGTCGGCGGGCAGCCCGGTCCGCGGGTCGGTCAGCTCGACGCCGGTCATCAGGCCGAGGCCGCGCACGTCGGCCACGTACGGGGTGAGCTCGCGCAGGCCCTGGAGGTGGACCATCAGCTGGTCGGCGCGGGCCCGGACGTTCTCCAGGACGCGCTCGCGCTTGACGACCTTCATCGTGGCGACGCCGGCGGCGAAGGCGGGCTGGTTGCCGCGGAAGGTGCCGGAGTGGGCGCCCGGCTTCCAGACGTCGAGCTTCTCGTCGTACAGGATCACGGAGGCCGGCAGGCCCATGCCGGACAGGGCCTTGGAGGCGCACACGACGTCGGGCTCGATGCCGTACTGCTCGAAGGCGAACCAGGTGCCGGTGCGGCCGCAGCCGCTCTGCACCTCGTCGACGATGAGCGGGATGCCGAGCCGCCGGGTGACCTCGCGGATCCGCTGGACGAACTCGACCTCGGCGGGGATGACCCCGCCCTCGCCCTGCACCAGCTCCATGATCACGGCGGCGGGCAGGGTGATCCCGCCGTTGACGTCGGTCAGCGCCTTCTCCAGGAACGCGGCGCAGTTGACCTGGCAGTCGTCCCGCTTCAGGCCGAGCGGGCAGTTGTGGCAGTTGGAGTACGGGAAGAAGTGCACGCCCGGCATCCGGCCGCGGACCGGCTCCTTCTGCTCGACCAGGCCGGTGACGCTCAGCGCGGCCAGGGTGGCCCCGTGGAACCCGCCCTGGAAGGTGATGATCTCCTCGCGGCCGGTGGCGGTCTTGCAGAGCTTGAGGGCGGCGTCGACGGCGTTGGCGCCCGTCGGCCCGCAGAAGTGGATCCGGGTGCGCTCGCGCATCGGCTCCGGCAGCATCCCGATGGTCAGGTCGGTGAACTCGTCCTTGATCGGGGTGGGGAAGTCCAGCCCGTGCACGAACTCGTCGAGCTGGCGGTGGGCGGCCGCGAGCGGCTCGGGGTGGTTGTGGCCCAGGGAGAGCACCCCGGCGCCGCTGAGGAAGTCGAGGAAGACGTTGCCGTCGAGGTCCTCCACGTACGAGCCCTTGCCGCGGCGGACCGCCATCGGCAGCTTGCGCGGGTAGGAGCGGGAGTTGGACTCGCGGCCGGCCTGGCGGTCCAGCAGCTCGGCGCTGCGCGGACCGGGCAGCGGGCCGGTGATCACGGGGGCGGTGTAGACCCGCGGGGCCGCGACCGGGGTGTCGATGGTGGCAGTCATGGGGAACGGGACCTTTCCGGTCAGGCGGCGGCGAGTACGGCGCTGCGGTCGGCGGCGGTGGTGGCGGCGCCGGTCAGGCGGGCGGTCAGGGCGTCGGTGAGGCTCGCGGCGCGCAGCGACAGGAGGCTGAAGGAGCCCGCGTCGCCGATGCCGTGGCTGGACTCGCACAGCCCGTTGAGGAAGAGCGGCGGGGTGCCGTCGGCGAGCGGTTCGAGCGCGTAGTCGGCGGACACCTGCAGGCGGCCGTCCGGCTCCGTGGCGAAGAGCTCCGCGAGCGGGGCCATCAGCGGCGGGCACAGCTCCTCGTGCGGTCCGGGGCCCATGTTGCGGAAGCCGGTGGCGAGGACCGTGAAGTCCACGGTCTCGCTGATCCGCTCGCCGGTGGTGCGCTCGAGGAAGTCGAGGGAGATCCTGTCGCCCTCCCGGGCCACGCCCACCGCCTCGTGGTTGCCGCGGACGAACACCTTCTGGTCGCCGTCGAGCTCCTGCTCGTAGATCGTCATGTAGAGGTCGCGCAGCACGTCGCCGTCGGCGGAGGAGTAGTTCGTGCCGTGCATGTAGGCGTCCAGGGCCTTCTTGCCCTCGCGGGAGGCCCGGAAGTAGTACTCGGTGAACTCGGGGAAGTAGCCCTCCTCGCTGAAGGGGCTGGTGTCCTTCAGGCGCAGCGAGTGCGAGCGCGTGTACGTGGTCACCTTGGTGCGCGGGAAGCGGCGGTGCAGGTCCAGGGCGAGCTCGACGGCGCTCTGGCTGCCGCCGATGACGGCCACCGACTCCGGGTCGCGGCCCCCGCCCGTCAGCTCCGCCAGCTTCGGCAGGTACTGGGTCAGGTGGAAGATCCGCGGGGTGCGCAGGGTGTCGTACGGGGCCGGGACGTACGGGGTGCGGCCGGGTCCCATCACCAGCGTGCGGCCCAGGTAGCGGCTGCCCGACATGGTGGTGACCTCGTAGAGGCGCTCGCCGAACTCCTCGACGATCTCCACGCGTGCGGCCCGCTGGTTGCAGTCGACCAGGTGCGAGAAGAATCCGGCGGCCCAGCGGATGTAGCCCGCGTACTCCTTGCGGAGCGGGAACTCCGAGGGGAGGTTCAGGTGGCGCAGCAGCCGGCCCTGCTCGTGCAGGTAGTTCAGGAAGGTGTAGCGGCTGCGCGGGTTGCGCAGGGTCACCAGGTCGCGGCTCGGGTGGTTCTGGATGTCGGAGCCGTCCAGCAGCATCCCGGGCTGCCACTCGGGGCTCGGGCGGGCCTCCAGGAAGCGGGCCGTCAGCGGCGATTCGCGCTCCTCCAGGGCGATCGCGAGGGCCAGGTTCGCCGGGCCGAAGCCGATGCCGAGGATGTCGTGGACGGGAGTCGTGCTCGCACTCATCGGGTGGTCTTCCTTGCCTTGACAGTGGTGAGGGTGGGGTTTCCGTCGAAGTCGATGCGCAGGCCGGTGATCCGGTCGGCGGCGTGGACCCGCTGGTCGGTCCGGTACCAGAGCGGGATCAGCGCCAGGTCCGCCATCGCCGTACGGTCCGCGCGGCGCCAGGCGTCGGCGCGCTCGGCCGGGTCCGTCGAGGCCCGGGCCCGCGCCACGAGGGCGTCGAACCGCGGGTTCACGTACCGGCCTTCGTTGTCGCCGTGGGCCGTGCCCTCGGCGTCGGGCGCCGTGCACGAGGAGTGCAGCAGCGGGAAGAGCATGTTGTCGGGGGTCGGGTAGTCGCAGGCCCAGCCGGCCCGGCAGAACCCGGCCGCCGCGATCGAGGTGCGGTGGTCGACCAGCCCGCGGGCGTCGGTCCGCCGCAGCTCGATCCGCCAGCCCAGGACCTCCTCCAGCCCGCGGGCCAGCGCCTGGACCCAGTCGTCGTGCCCGGCGCCGGTGTTGTAGGCGAACTCGACGCGGCTGCCGGGCCCCAGGCCCGCCCGCAGGGCCGCCGCCCGGGCCCGCTCGGGCTCGTACGCCGACCAGCCGGAGTCGGCCTCCGGATCTGCGGCGAGCTCCGCGAGCGGGGTGTGGGCCTTGCCGAACCAGGGGGAGAGCAGGGAGTGGGCCGCGCTGCGCCGCCCCTGGAAGTACGTGTCGATCAGCCCCTGGCGGTCGATGGCCACGGACAGGGCCCGGCGGGCGTCCAGCGAGTCCATCGGCGCCTGGTGGCAGAACGGGATCAGGTAGAAGAGGCCGGCGCCCTCCTGCTCCAGGAAGCCTTCGTGGGCCGCCGCCTCGGCGGTGCGCGCCGGGGGGATCCGGGCGTAGTCGTAGTCACCGGCCAGGAAGCGTCCGTACTCGTCGTCCAGGCCGGTGACCGCGTCGAGGATGTCGATGTGGACCTCGCGGACCTCGGGCGCGGGCCCCGCCCACAGGTCGTTGCGCTCCAGCCGGATCGCCGTCCCGTGCTCCCAGGGTCCGGCCATCTTGAACGGGCCGTTGCCGATCGGGAGGTCGTTGTACCGCGGGTTCAGTGCCGGGCCGGCGCACTCCGGCACCGGGCTGAAGATCGGCTGGAGGGTCTTGAGGTCGAACTGCACGTCCGGTGCGGACAGTTCGACCACCAGCGTGGTGTCGTCGACCGCCGTGAAGGAGCGCACGCCCGCCAGGTGGTACGCGGTCTCCGTGTTCGCCTCGGGGTCCAGAGCCCGCGTCCAGCCGCGTACGAAGCTGTGCGCGGTCACCGGCTCGCCGTTGCTGAACACCGTGCCGGCGCGGAGCGTGAAGGTCCAGGTCGTGGCGGTCGGGTCGCTCTCCCAGGACCGGGCGGTGGCCGGGATCAGCGCGCCGTCCTCGTCGAGGGCGAGGAGTCCGGTGAACAGGGCCTTGCAGACGAGGATTCCCTCCCCTTCCTGGGCCTTGTACGGGTCGATGGCGGTGGGCTCCGTGATTCCCATCCGGAACACGGGGTCGTTGGCGTGCACGTGGGGCTCTTTCCGCGGTCGGTGGAGTGTGGAGTGGAGGCGGCACCGGGTGAAGTCCCGGGCGGCGGGCGATGTTTCACGTGAAACAGCGGGCGGTGTTTCACGTGAAACACCGCCCCGTTCGGGGCGCGGCCGGTCAGGCGGCCGGTACGACGACCACGTCGAGCCGCTCGTCGAGGTCGGCGGCGATCCGCTCCACCCGGTCGATGTCGGCGGCGCTTCGGTAGGGCGCGGCCACCGCGAGCGAGCCGGCGATCTCGTACCAGCCCTCGGGGGCGCGCCGCAGCCGGTCGCCCGGCTTCGAGGCGGGGATGTACGAGCGGAAGTACGGGGAGTGCGTCGCATCACCGGAGTTGTTGCGGACGAGGGTCCCGGTCCGGTACGCGAACTTGATGCAGGTGGCGGCGCGCGGGGTCGCGGCGCGGAGCACCTCGCCGTCCAGGAGCGTGCCCAGGGCGGACGCTTCGTCCCCGGCGAGCACGGCCTTGGCGTAGAGGCGGACCGCGTCGATGCCGTGGACCTCGCGCAGGTTGCGGTAGTTCTGGCCGCCGCTCATGCGGGTGGCGAACTCCACGACCCGGTAGCGGCCCGCGGAGTCCTGCCGGAACTCGGCGTTGAACAGGCAGTGCCGCACGCCCAGCCCCGCCACGATGCCCTCGGCGACCGCGACCAGCTCCGGCTCCTCCTCCGGGGTGCGGAACGGGAGGGTGTAGAAGTCCTCCTCGAAGTACGGGCCCGGCATCTGCATCTTGTTGGTTACGCCGACCAGGTGGAAGGTCCCGTCCAGGACCACCCCGTCGAGCGTGACCTCCTTGCCCGGGAGGAACTCCTCCAGGAGCGCGATCTCGGGGCCGTCGCTGGGGAAGTAGCCGCCCCACTCCTCGGCGAGGCGGGCCACGTCGGTCAGCGCCCGCTCCAGCTCGGCGCGGTCGCGGACCAGGCTGACGCCGATGCTGGCGGCCAGGGCGCTCGGCTTGACGATGAACGGGTACGTGAAGGCCTCCGCCGCGGCAAGACCGGCCTCGACCCCGGTGACCCCGGCGAACTTCGGGCCCGGCAGGCCGTGCCGCTCCAGGAAGGAGCGCTGGAGCTGCTTGTCGCGGGAGATCAGATCGGCCTCGGGGCGCGGCCAGGCGTGCCCCAGGAGCTGGTTGACCCGGGAGGTGACGGCGATGTCGCTGTCGTAGAAGGTGATCGCTGAGGCGATGCCCAGCCGGCGGGCCGCGGTCGCGCAGAACTCGGCGAGCTCCGCACCCTCCAGCGCCTCCGGGATCGGTACGACGTTCGCGAACCGGCCGTCGTCGGCGGCCTGCGCGACCCGGGTCGCCAGGTGGATCTCCAGACCCATCCGCTCCAGGGTTTCGATGTGCTCGCGGTGCCACGCGTACGTGTTCCGCATGATCAGCAGGATCTTCATGACGCGGTCTTTCCATGGGAGACGGAGGGGGCGGTGGTGACGACGGTGACCTTCTCGGTGAGCCGCTCGGCGATGGCGACGGCGGCCTCGGTGTCCGCCCCGGTGACCAGCACCTGGCCGACCCGGTCCCAGTTGCCGCGCAGCTCCCCGACGCTGTCGCCGGGCCGCACGGTGGTCTCCACGTCGATGACGTCGGGCAGGGCCCTGGCCTCGTCCGCGCCCTGGATCTCCACGACCGTGCCCGGCTCGGCGGACAGGAAGCGGGTGGCCGCCGCGTGGCGGGGGACGGGACGCCCGGTGAGGGCCGGGATCAGTCCGAACTGCCAGGCCACGATCCACTCTTCGAGGTCGATGCCGTAGGCCGAGTCCAGCAGGTCGAAGATCCGGTCGCCGCCCATGCGGTTGTGGCTCTCGATGACCTGCGGGCCCGTCGGGGACAGCCGCAGCTCGGTGTGGGCGGCTCCGTCGGTGAGGCCCATCGCGTCCAGGAAGCGGGCGACGGCCTCCTCGACGCGCCGCTCGTCCGCCGGGTCGAGGCGGGCCGGCAGGGCGTGGCCGAGCTCGATGAACCCGCCGCCGGTGAGCTTCTCGGTCACCGCGAGGACGATGTGCCGGCCGGCGAACGAGAAGCTCTCGACGCTGTATTCGGGGCCGGGGATGTACTGCTCGGCGATGAACCGGCCGATGGTGAAGAACGCACCCCACTGGAGGTCGGTGCGGGCCCGCAGGGCCTCCACCCCGGCCCAGGCCTCGGCGGCCTGCTCCGGCCCGTCGATCCGTACGACGCCCAGGCTGGCGGTGGCGTCGACGGGCTTGAGCACGAACGGGTAGCCGTGCTCCGCGCCGAAGGCGGTCAGTGCCTCGGCACTGTCCACCTCGGCGGCGGCCACCGACAGGGCCCGCACCTCCGGGGACGGGGACGCCGCCAGGTGGCGGCGCATCGCGTGCTTGTCGCGCAGCAGCTCGGCGACCTCCTCGGAGGTGTTGCCGAGTCCCAGGTGGTCGCTGATCCGGCCCGCCGGGACCAGGCCCGGCTCGGTGATCGAGGCGACCCGGGTGAACCCGTACGCCTGCTGCGCGGCCTCCACCAGCGGGCGGGTGACGTCCCAGTCGGTGTAGTCGGCGATGAGGACGGCCTCGGCCAGCTCGGCCGCCTCGGGCACGAACTGGTCCTTGTGCTGGATCAGCACGAAGCGGATTCCGAGGGCCGCCGCCTTGCGCAGCGTCTGTATCCGTCCGCCGACGACGAGAAGCATGTGTTCGGTCATGGCCAGAACACTGCTGCAGAATTCCGGGCCGGGAAATGGATTCTGGCTGGCACAAGCGTGCCCGGCACGAATGACGCAGCAGCGGCTTCCGAACGGTCTTCAGGCGGGTGTCCGGGCAGGAATGTGCCAGCCCCCTTTGTGCCAGCCCTCAGCTCTGGGCAGGGCCTTGACCGGCGGGTTTCATGGTGGACGCCACCGCATCGGTGATGCATCCCCCCCGATCGAGAAGGAGCCCCCCATGCCCGGCGAGGACCCCTTGCGCCGACGATTGCAGGACCTGCCCAGAAGCGCCTGGGTGATCTTCTCCGGAATGTTCCTCATCAAATTCGGCAATTTCCTGAACGTATTCCTGGTGCTCTTCCTCGTCGCCCAGGGATTCTCCGCATTCCAGGCCGGTGTGGCCCTCGGAGTGGTCGGGGTCGGCGCCTTCATCGGCAATGCCGTGGGCGGCACGGTCGCCGACCGGTTCGGCCGGCGCACCGCCATCGCCGTCTCGATGTTCGGCAGCAGCGCGGCCACCGCCCTCGTCCCGCTGACGGACGGGCTGATCGCGACCACCGCGCTGGTCGGGCTCGTCGGCGTCTTCGCCCAGCTCTACCGGCCGGCGGCCGGCGCGCTGCTCGTCGACGTGGTCCCCGAGAAGCAGCGGGTGACGGCCTTCGCCGTCCTGCGGCTCGCCATCAACGTCGGCATGGCGGTCGGCCCGCTCGTCGGCGGCCTGCTCAGCGGGGCCTCGTATACGTACGTCTTCCTCGGCGACGCGCTGTTCTCCTTCGCCTTCGGCGTCCTCGCGCTGAGCACCCTGCCGGGCGGGCTCCCGCCGGTCCAGGCGCCGGCACCGGAGACCGCGGCCGGGGGCACCGGCAAGGGCAAGGGGGGCTACCGGGAGGTGCTCTCCGACCGCCCGTACCTGCTCTTCCTCGGCTCGATGGTCGCCGCGACCTTCGTGTACGGACAGTCCACCGCGACCCTCCCGCTGCACGTGACCGACGCCGGCTTCGACAACAAGGTGTACGGCCTGCTGCTCGGCCTCAACGCCCTGCTCTGCGTGGTCGTCGAACTCCCGCTCACCAAGCACACCGAGCGCCGCAACCCGCGCCGGGTGATCGCCGCCGGCCTCGCCCTGCTGGGCATCGGCATGGCCCTCACGGGCGCGATGCAGGCCGTCTGGCTGCTCGCGCTGACGGTGGTGGTGTGGACGGTCGCCGAGACCGTGTACACGCCGATCGCCAACGCGTACCCCGCCGAGTTCTCACCGGCCCACCTGCGCGGCCGCTACCAGGGCGCCGAGGGCATCGCGCACACCCTGGGCGGCGCCCTCGGCCCGGCCGTCGGCGGCCTGCTCTACAGCATCTCGCCGCCGCTGCACTGGACGGTCTGCGCGGCCGTCGCCGGCCTCGGCGCCCTCCTGATCCTGGGCGCCGACCCGGGCGACCGCGGGGAGGTGAGCACCCCGCGGCCCGCCGAAACGGAAACCCCCGAACCAGCCCCCGCGGCCTGAGCCGGAGCTCCTGCGGCGCCGAATCCGCAGCCCCCTCCCCGTCCCCGACCTCCACCCGTACCCGTACCCGTACCCGTACCCGACGAGCCCACCCGAGAGGCATCTCCGCATGACCACCAGCACCACCACCGCCGACGTCCACCGCATCGACATCCCCTCCGCCACCGAGGACCCGGCCGCGTACGTCTCCGCGCTCCTCGAAGTCGCCGGTGAGCGCGACGCGTTCGACGTGCTCGCCAAGACCCCCGTCTGGGCGGCGCGGCTCTTCGCCGACCTGCCCACCGACCTCGCCGAGACCGTCCCCGAGCCGGGCGAGTGGCCCGCCGCCTTCATCGTCGGCCACCTCTTCGACGTCGACATCGTCTACGGCTTCCGCTGGCGCCTCGTGGCCACCGAGGACAACCCCGTCTACCCCGGTTACGACGAGCAGCTGTGGGCCCCGCTGCCCCGGCTCCCGTTCCGCCAGATGCTCGACGCCTGGACCGGCCTGCGCGCCTCCAACGTCGCCCTCCTCGCGACGCTCACGCCCGAGGACCGGCAGCGCACCGGCCGCCACGGCGAGCAGGGCGGCGAAACGATGGAGGTCATGATCCGCAAGGTCATCGGCCACGACATCGCGCACATCAACCAGATCTACCGGGCCATCCGCCTCGTACGCGAGGCCGCCGGCCTCGACGTCGCCGAGCTGGACGCCACGTACGAGTCGCTCGGCCTGCGCTGAGCCCCGCCTTCCGACTTCCACCGCCTCCAGAGGGAGAACACCGTCGTGACCACCGTCGCCCACAGGCCCGCCCCCGACACCATCACCTCCGTCGGCCCCGACCTCCGCGAGACCCTGCGCGAGCAGCGCTACGCCCTCGTGCCGGCCGCCGACCTCACCCTGTCCCCCGAGCTCGCCGCCGCCTTCGACGGCCTCCAGGCCTCCTGGGGCCGGCTCACCCCCGACACCCACTTCGGCGGCGGCGACCGCGCCGTCCGCACCCGCCGCTACAGCGACTTCACGTACGTGCCCGCCACCGGCGAGCTCGCCCCGCTCGACCACGTCGCGTATTTCCAGAGCGAGGCCATGAACGCCTTCGTGGGCGGCATCGAGCGCCACTTCGGCGACGTCGAGGAGACCACGTACCGCAACCCGCTCTTCCAGGCCCTGGTCCGCTACGACTTCGACAACCTGCCGATCGAGGACGAGTACCGCGACCGCGCCTGGGTCTGCCAGATCCACCAGATCCGCATCGAGATCAACCCCGGCAAGTACAACGAGCTGGTCCCCGAGGGCATCCACTCCGACGGCTACCCGTGGGCCGGCCTGCACCTCATCTCCCGCGTCGACGTCGAGGGCGGCCACAGCACCGTCTTCACCTGGGACGAGGAGCCGCTCGCCGAGGGCACCTTCCTCACCCCGCTCGACTCGCTGATCTTCGAGGACCGCGCCATGAAGCACCACGTCACCGGCCTCAGCGCGGCCGAGGACAAGGGCGGCTACCGCGACGTCCTCGCGATCTCCTTCTCCCTGCCCGGCTCCCCGTACGAGACGCTGGTCTGATGAGCGCCGCAGCTCTGGCGCTCGACGAGCCGCACGTGCCGGTCGGGCCGTACGGGCCCGGTGCTCCCGCCACCGCACCGGCCGTCTCCGAGCCCATGACGGCGGCCGACGTCCCGCAGGTGATCGGGCTGCTGCGGGCCGCGCCGCAGACCGCGTACTGCGAATGGGAGGACGAGAGGCTGCTCGCCGGGCACCTCGTCCACTCCTCCGACCTGTGCCGGGTGATCCGCACCCCCTCGGGCCGGGTCGTCGCGGCGCTGCTCGCGGGATCGTTCGGCGTACGGGGGAGCATCAGCCACGCCGTGGTCGACCCCGGCCACCGCAGGCTCGGGCTGGCCCGGGTGCTGGCGGTCGACACCCTGACGGCCTTCCGCCGCCGCGGGGTCAACCGGATCTTCCTCGCCGTCCTGGACGGGAACGAGGCCGCGACCGCCCTCTGGACGGGTGTGGGCTTCCGCCCGGCCCTGGGAGAGAGGACCTTCGAGTGCGATCTGTAGCGACCGGCTCCCCGGCCCCGGCGGACCACGCCGAGGCCGGGGCCCCCGGGGCGGGGGCCGTCCGACCGGCCGCCCCCGCCCCGGCCGGCCCGGCCCGGCCGCCGCGCGCCGCCTGGGCGGCGGGCTTCGGGCAGGCCGTCCCCGTCATGCTCGGATACGTGCCGGTGGCCTTCGCGTTCGGCGTGCTGGGCCACACCGCGGGCCTGCCCTGGTGGGCGATGGTCGCCATGTCGGCCTTCGTGTACGGCGGTTCCTCGCAGTTCGCGGCCCTCCAGCTGCTGGCCGTCGGCGCCGCCCCGTACGCGATCGTCCTGACCACCTTCGTGGTCAACCTGCGCCACCTGCTGCTGTCCGCCGCGATCGCACCCCGCCTCGCCGGGTGGCGCCGCCGCGAGCAGGCGCTCTTCGCGTACGAGCTGACCGACGAGGCCTTCGCGGTGCACTCCGCCCAGTACGCGGAGCGCGCCGAGCGCCCCAGGGCGGAGGTCTTCACCTTCAACGCCGCCGTGCACGCCTCCTGGGTGGCGGGCACCCTCGCGGGCGTGCTCGCCGGGGACCTGGTCACCGACGTGCGGGCGCTGGGCCTCGACTACGCCCTGCCCGCCATGTTCATGGCCCTGCTGGCGGCCGGGGTCGTCGCCGACCGGCGCGGGCTCGCCGTCGCCCTCGTCGCGGGAGGCGGGGCGGTCGGCCTGACCCTGCTCGGCCTCCAGTACTGGGCCGTCCTCGTCGCGGCGGCCGCCGCGGCCACCTTCGGCCTGGCCATCGCACCCCGCGAGGGGCGCGCCGACGACACCGAAGCCCTCGGTACGGAAGGAGCACCGGGCCGATGAGCGACCTCACGCTCGCCCTGACCATCGCCGGCATGGCGGCCGTCACCTTCGGCCCCCGTCTGGTGCCCACCCTCTTCCTCGCGGCGGCCGCCCTGCCCCGGCCCGTCGTGGTCTGGCTGCGGCAGGTGCCGCCCGCGGTGATCGCCGCCCTGCTCGCCCCGTCCCTGTTCGCACCCGCCGGGACGCTGGACCTCGGCCCCGGCAACCCCGGCCTCTGGCTGGCGGCGCCGACCCTGCTGCTGGCCTGGCGCACCCGGAACTTCTACCTGACCATCGCCTTCGGCATCGGGTCCCTGGCCCTGCTCCGCCTGGCCACGGGCTGATGCACACCGTCTTTCCGCCCTGCTGCGCGTCTCTGACCTGCACATATGTCGGTCCTGGGGGTGACGGGAAGGTTAATTGGCGCAACCCCTCCCCGCGATGACGTAGAGTTGTGTTTACCGACGCGGGGTGGAGCAGCTCGGTAGCTCGCTGGGCTCATAACCCAGAGGTCGCAGGTTCAAATCCTGTCCCCGCTACTCAGTACGAAGGCCCGGTTCCCTTGGGAACCGGGCCTTCGTCGTTCCTCGCCTCCCGCCCCGCCTCCCTCTCCCCGTCCGCGCCGCGCCCTCACCCGATCGGCCCGGGCCGGGTCGCCGTACGGTCCCCGCTGCCGCCAGCCTTGAGGGGCGATGCGGAGGCGGCCCGCACCCGCGCGAGGGACCGGGCAGGAGAGAGCGTGTTGGGGCTGGGGCGGCAGCGGCTGGGCGACGAGGGCCCGGGCGGCACCGGCAGCGGTGCGGCCCGCAAGGTGGTCCGGGCGCTCCCGGCCGTGCTGATCGCCGTCGGACTGGCCTTCGACCTGCTGACCCCGCCCAGCTACACCGGATCCCCCTTCTTCTCCGCGGCCCCGCTGATCGCCGCCCCGCTGTCCTCCCTCCGGGTCACGGTCCTCACCGGCGTACTGGCCTCGCTCGCGGTGGTCCTCCTGCACCTCCTCAACGGCACCACCTGGAAGGTCGAGGCGCTGACCGAGCTGGTCACCGTCATGACCGTCTCCGGGCTCGCGATCCTGATCAACCGCGTGGTCCGGCGCAGCGGCGAGCGGCTCGCCTCGGCGCGCGGGATCGCCGAGGCCGCCCAGCGGGCCGTCCTGCCGGAGCCCGCCGAACGCATCGGCGGCCTGCACGTCCGCGCCCGGTACGAGGCCGCGCAGGCCGACGCCTCCATTGGCGGGGACCTGTACGCCGTCCAGGACACCCCCTACGGAGTGCGGTTGGCCGTGGGGGACGTACGGGGCAAGGGACTGGGGGCGGTGGAGGCCGTGGCGGTGGTCCTCGGCGCCTTCCGGGAGGCGGCCGAGACGGAGCCCACGCTGGAGGGCCTGGCCCGGCGGCTCGAGCGGGCGCTGACCCGGGAGGGCACCCGGCGCGACAGCCTGGACTCGGTGGAGGGGTTCACGACCTGCGTGCTCGGGGAGATCCCCACGGGCGCGCAGGTGCTGCGCCTGGTCAACCGGGGCCATCCCGAGCCGCTGCTGCTGCACGCCGACGGGCGCCTGGCGGTGCTCGCCCCGGCGGAGCCCTCGCTCCCGCTCGGCATGGGGGAGCTGGCCGACGGCTGGCCGGACCGGGCCGAGGAGTGGCCCTTCCCGGCCGGGGCCACCCTGCTCCTCTACACGGACGGGCTGACCGAGGCGCGCGACGCGGCCGGGGTCTTCTACGACCCGGCGGCCCGGCTGACGGGCCGCGTCTTCCCCGGCCCCGGCGAGCTGCTCGGCGCGCTCAGCAGCGACGTGCGCCGGCACACGGGTGGCGGGGCGACGGACGACATGGCACTGCTCGCGGTGGGCCGGCCGGGAGAGGGCGAGCCGGAGCGGCGGCGTACCGTCCCCGTGGTCGCTCCGTAACGGTGAGTGACTCAAAAGGTGCACCCTGAAAGGTTTATGACGATCCGTCAAGGTGCGTGTGTGGCTGGAGAGATGTGGATCTTGGTTGAATTTTGCCCGACTTGATCCATATGGGGGCGATTAGTGATGGCCAAGGCCGCGCAGAGGGTGGCTGATTACTGCCAACGATCCATCGCAACAGCTTGGAATCACTCCCCTCCGTATATTACCGTTCGATAACGCAGCGCGGTCGTCCCAGCCGTCGCAAGAGACGGCGCCGTGCGCGTGCGCGTCCCCCTGAGGAGTGTGGCCCGGTGGCCTCCAACTCGCCTGCCCCCGAAGGCATACAGCTCCAGGAAGAACCCACCGCGGGTGCCTGGGGCGAGTGGAACCCCACCGAGGACTCGGCCCGCCCGCCCCGCGGCAAGCACCGGGTCGCCAAGCAGCGCGGGGGACTTGCCCGCAGCTCCACCGTGCTGGGCGTCGGCGTCATCGCGGCCGTCGGCGCGGGAGGCATCGCCACCGCGCAGGACCGGCCCCAAGTCGCCATCTCCATGCCCTCGTTGCCCGACTTCGGCATGGGCGGCGGCGGGGGCGACGAACAGCGGCACGCGGAGGAGGACGGCCCCGCGGCGGGCACCGGCACGTCCGCGAAGCAGACCGGCATCATCGCGCAGCAGGCCGCCCAGCACACCGACGCCGGCAGCACCCTCGTGGGCCGCATCCTCCAGCAGGCCGAATCCCAGGAGAGCGCCGCCGAGGCCCAGATCCGGGCGCAGGCCGAGCGGGAGGCGCAGGAGACCGCCGCCGCGGAGGCCAAGGCCAAGCGGGAGGCGGCCCAGAAGGAGGTGGAGGACGCCCGGCTGGCCGCGGAGAAGGCGGCGAAGGAGGCCCAGGAGGCCGCCGAGGCCAAGGCCGAGCAGGAGCGCCTCGCGAAGCTCTCCGGCAGCTACTCCCTCCCCACCTCCGCCTACACCCTCACCTCGCACTACGGCGACTCCGGTTCCATGTGGTCCTCCGGCCACCACACCGGCCTCGACTTCGCCGCCCCGACCGGCACCCCCGTCAAGGCCGTCGCAGCCGGGAAGATCACCTCGGCCGGCTGGTCCGGGGCGTACGGCTACCGGATCGTGCTGGAGCTCGAGGACGGTACGGAGATCTGGTACTGCCACCTGTCCTCGATGTCGGTGACCTCCGGCTCGGTCGGCGCCGGCGACACCATCGGCCGCGTCGGCGCCACCGGCAACGTCACCGGACCCCATCTCCACCTGGAAGTACGCAGGGGCGGCTCGACGATGGACCCCCTGGCGTGGCTGGAGTCCAAGGGCCTGAACGTCTAGCGCGCGGTACGAGGACCCGCTCCAGGGGTTCCAGGGGCGCGAGCGGGACCGGCCGCGCGACCAGCTCCTCCAGGACCGCGGCCCGGGCCAGCGCGGGCCCCGCCGTCGCCTTGCGCAGCCACAGCCGGCGCAGCAACTCACGCTCCCGGCAGGCGAAATCCGGCACCCCCGACGGGCCCCCGTGCCGGGCCCGGTGCCGCAGCAGGGCCAGCGCGGCCGCGTCCGCCTCGTACAGGGCGACGGCCCGGCCCGCGGCCCGGCCCCCGGTGGAGCGGGCCAGTGCGCGGGCCAGCGACCGGGCCGGCATCGACACCAGGGCCGCCACCTCCGCCGGGCGCAGCCAGCCCGCGGCCGCGTACACCGCCAGCTCCCCGGCGACGGCCCGCAGCCGGCGCCGCCTTATCCGCACGGCCAGCCACAGCAGCAGAGCGAACACCGGGACCATCACGCAGCCGTAGACCACGTAGAACCCGTGCTCCCCGAACCGCGAGGAGCTGTTCCACAGCGCGTGCAGGCCCATCGCGGCCAGCAGCCCGAGCAGCGGCAGCCCGATCCGGCGCAGCCGGCCCGCGCCGAGCGCGGCCGCGCCGAAGCCCAGCCCGGTGAGCACCGTGAACAGCGGGTGCGCGAACGGCGAGACCACGATCCGCACGAAGAAGGTCGCGGCCGTCACCGAGTCCAGCGCGGTGGCGCCGCTCTCCACGTCCTCACCGAAGGCGTTGCCGAGATAGAGGACGTTCTCGGTGCAGGCGAAGCCGGTGGCGGTGAAACCGGCCACCACGAACCCGTCGGCGGGGCCGGTGAACTGGCGTCTTCGGAACGCGAACACCAGTAGCAGGGCCGCCGCCTTGGCGCTCTCCTCGACCACGGGGGCGATCGCCACCGAGCCGAGCCGGTCGGCGGCCGAGGCGTCGGCGGTGGCCGCCGTTATCCACTCGGTGGCGAAGTTGTTGGCCAGTATCGCGATCAGCGCCGCGGTACAGGCGCCCCAGCCGAAGCAGAACAGCAACTGCGCCCAGGGCCGGGGCGCGGCCCGGCCGAGCCACCGGAAGGCCGCCATGAGCGGCGGCACCGGCAGCACGGCCAGCCCGAGGCCGACGAAGAACCCCGCGGTGCCGGTCTGCTCCCGCACGAGTTCGAGGATCGCCAGCCCCGACAGCGACAGCACGGCGAACACGCACGCACGGGCTCGGAACACGCGATGACTCTAGCGAGCCGTCCTGACACGCGGAGTGACGTACGCCGTTTCTCTACTCGTTCGGGGAAACGTGCCGGCGCCGGGCGAAGAGCAGGTCGTGCACGACGTGCCCCTTGTCCAGGCCCTGCCCCTCGAAGCGGGTGAGCGGCCGGAAGTCGGGCCGCGGCGCGTAACCGCCGTCAGCCTGGGTGTTCTCGAAGTCCGGGTGGGCGGAGAGCACTTCGAGCATCTGCTCGGCGTACGGCTCCCAGTCGGTCGCGCAGTGCAGTACGGCCCCGGGGGCCATGCGGGTCGCGGCCAGGTCGAGGAACTCGGGCTGGATCAGCCGCCGCTTGTGGTGGCGGGCCTTGGGCCACGGGTCCGGGAAGTACACGCGCAGGCCGGCGAGGGAGTCGGGCGCGAGCATCTCGCGGAGCAGGATGATGGCGTCGCCGTTGGCGACGCGCACGTTGGTCATCCCGCCGCGCTCGGCGAGCGCGAGCAGGTTCCCCTGGCCGGGGGTGTGCACGTCGGCGGCGAGGATCCCGGTCGCGGGGTCGGCGGCGGCCATCTGCGCGGTGGCCTCGCCCATCCCGAAGCCGATCTCGAGCACGACGGGGAGCCCGCCGAACATCTGGTCGAGATCGATGACGGAATGCCCGTCGATGTCGAGCCCCCAGGTCCCCCAGAGCCGCTTCAGGGCTTCGCCCTGCCCGGTGGTGACCCGGCTGCGCCGCGGCTGGAAGCTGCGGATCCGCCGCTCGTGGTGCGAGCCGGCCGGATCGGGGGCCGGCCCGTCGGGAAACCGCGGCTCGGTCCGCCACTTCGGGGGCACGTAGGAATTCGCCTCCGGCACGGTCTCCGGGGCGCTGGGCTGGGGGGTGAGGGACTCAGACACAATGCCCAGATTCTACGACCCCGCCCCCACCCGCCCGCCCGCCGAGCCGACGGGCACGGAGCGCCGTTCGGCCCCGCATCGGCCCGGTCCCGGCATCGGCCCGGTCCCGGCATCGGCCCGGTCCCGGTCCGACCCCGGCGCCGTCCGGCTACGACGCGCGCAGTGTCGCCAACGCCCGGCGGGCGATTTCCCGCCCGATCGGCAGCGAGGCGGTGGCCGCCGGCGAGGGCGCGTTCAGCACGTGCACCGTCCGCGGCCCCTCCTTGATCAGGAAGTCGTCCACGAGCGTCCCGTCCCGCAGGACGGCCTGCGCCCGCACCCCGGACCCGGCGGGGGCCAGATCCGCCGCCGAGACCGCCGGCAGCAGCCGCCGTACCGCCTCGGTGAACGCCTGCTTCGACAGCGAGCGGTGGATCTCGCCCGCCCCGTACCGCCAGTGCCGAAGGGCCATCCGCCAGGATCCCGGCCAGGCCAGCTCCTCCGCGACGTCCCGCGGCCGCACCACGCCCCACCCGTACCCCTCGCGGGCCAGCGCCGGCACGGCATTCGGCCCGACGTGGACCCCGCCCCCGATGCCCCGCGTCAGGTGCACGCCGAGGAAGGGGAACGCCGGGTCCGGGACCGGGTAGACCAGCCCGCGGACCAGATCGGGCCGCGCCAGGTCGTAGTACTCCCCGCGGAACGGGACGATCCGCATGCCCGGGTCGTCCCCGGCGAGCCGCGCGACCCGGTCGCACTGCAGGCCCGCGCAGTTCACCAGCGCCCGCGCCCGCACCACGAGCCCCGCCGTCGTCCGCACCGCGATCCCGCTCGGCCGCCGCGAGATCAGATCCACCGCCCCGCCGTAGACGATCTCCGCCCCGGAGGACTCCGCGAGCTGCCGCGTCACCTGCCCGTAGTCCACGATGCCGGTGGTACCGACATGGATCGCGGCCAGGCCCTGCACCTGCGGCTCGTACTCCGAGATCTGCGCCGGGCCGAGCTCGCGCACCGGGATGCCGTTCTCCCGGCCCCGCTGCACCAGCGCGTGCAGCCGCGGCAGCTCGTCCCGCCCGGTGGCGACGATCAGCTTCCCGGTGACCTCGTGGGCGATGCCGTGCTCGGCGCAGAACTTCACCATCTCGGCGGCTCCGCGCACCGCGAAGCGCGCCTTGAGCGATCCCGGCCGGTAGTAGATCCCGCTGTGGATCACCCCGCTGTTGCGGCCCGTCTGGTGCCGGGCGGGGCCGGACTCCTTCTCCAGCACCACCACCCGTGTCCCCGGGGCCAGCTGCGCCAGGGCATGCGCCGTCGACAGGCCGACGATGCCACCGCCGATCACCAGCACATCGCAGTCGACCCTGCCCGCGCTGCCCACGCTGCCCATGCCGCCGCCCAAGCCGCCACCTCCCACCCCTGCATACTGCACCCCGCCACTGACAATGCGGCCACGCGGGTCCGCGGCCGCGCCGTCCGCAGGCTCCGCGCCCGAGCCGTCCGCCGGCTCCCCGCCCCGCGGCCCCGCCGCCGGCGGCTCTACGCCTGCGCCACCAGCAGCGGCCGGGCCCGCTCCCGCAGCTCCGCCACGCGCGGCTCGTCCCCGTACGGTTCGAGCCGGTGCAGCAGGTCCCGTACGTACTCGGTGGTGCGCGCCGACGAGATCCGGCCCGCGACCTCCACCGCCCGGGTGCCGGCCGCGCACGCCGCGTCCAGGTTGCCCGACTCCAGCTCCGCCACCGCGCTCACCACCAGCCGCAGCCCGTGCGAGCGCACGTACTCCTCCGTCGGCCGCGAGAGCGCCTGCTCGGTGAAGCGCCGGACCTGCCGCGGCAGCTTGAGGTCCCGGTAGCACTCGGCCGCGTCCGCCGCGAAGCGGTCGTAGGAGTAGAAGCCCAGCCAGGTCGGATCCGGGTCGCCCTCGCGCGCCCGCTCCAGCCAGCCCTCCGCCGCCCGCAGCGCCGCCCCGGCGGCCGCCGAATCGCCCGCCTTCGCGTGCGCCCGCGCCTCGACGAGCCGGAAGAAGCTCATGGTGCGGGCCGTGGCCAGGCCGCGGTTGCGCTCCACGGCCGCCTGCGCGAGGTCCACGCCCTCGTCCGGGAAGTCCCGGTAGGTCGCCTGGAGCGACATGGACGCCAGCACGTACCCGCCCAGCGGTACGTCGGCGGCCGCGCGGGCCAGGCGCAGCGCCTGGATGTAGTACCGCTGGGCCGCCTCCTGCTGGCCGGTGTCGAAGGCCATCCACCCGGCCAGCCGCGTCAGTTCGGCGGTCGCACCGAACAGCGCGCGCCCCACGTCGTCGCTGTACGAGCCGAGCAGCAGCGGCGCCGCGTCCACGCGCAGGCACTCCGGCACCATCGACGAACGCCAGTCCCCGCCGCCGTACTTGGAGTCCCAGCGGCGAGCGTCCTCGGCCGCCTCGCGCAGCTTGGTCACGTCGCTGTGGCCGACGCGCTGCGGCGCCGGGTCGTACAGCCCCACGACCGCGGCGGGCGCGGGCGGGGCGTGCGGCGTTTCACCCGAAGACTGCGCGGGCAGACCCGATGACGAAGCAGGGGACGCGGACGCGGAGGCGGACGCGGGAGAAGACGGAGAGGACAGCGGCGAGGGCGACGCCGCGCCCGCCGCCGGCTCGCGGGACGCCACGGTCTCGCGGGACGGGGCCGCGGGCTCGCGCGCCACCGAACCGTCCGCCGGAGATATCAGCCAGCGCGAGGCGGGCGTCGCGTACGCGGACACGGCGAAGGAGCCGGCCAGGGACTGCCAGATCCCGCCACTGCCGCCCGCGCCGCCCCGGCGGCCGGCGAGGTCGAGCCGGTACAGATCCGTGGCCGAGCGCACCGCCTCGCCCACGTCCCGCGGGAAGGCCAGACCGACCTCGGGCGCGGGGTCCGCGTCCGCCAGTCCGATCTCGTGCAGAGGCACCGGCCGCCCCAGCTTCGCGCCGATGGCGGCGGCGATCAGATGCGGGGCCGCGCCCTGCGGCACCATCCCCTTCGACACCCACCGGGCCACCGACGTCTTGTCGTACCGGAGGGTCAGGCCGCGCTGTGCACCGAGGTCGTTGACCCGACGGGCCAGCCCGGCGTTGCTGATGCCGGCGAGGGCGAGGACGGCGCCGAGCTTCTCATTGGGCTCGCGGAGCTCCCTGGACATGCGCCACCCCTCGTCACACGCGGAACGCACACAACGCATACGCCGCCGGGGCATAGTTGCCCGGCATTTCGTAAACCCAGCGTAGTTCCCCGCCTCCCAAGCGTTAAGGCCCCGACTTCCGTATGGCGGGATTGTTGTCCGCCCGCACAGTCGGGAGGGGGCCCGCGCCGCAGGCGCACGCCCCCCTCCCGTGCTCCGTGCGTGTGGCCGTGCGCCCGCCCGTGCGCTCTGGCCGGTCAGCGGGCCCGGCGATTCGATGTGCCCTGCGTGGGTCGGCCCGCTGCGTGGATCCGGCGGGCCGGGGGATGCCGCCGCCTCAATCCCCGCGGGTGGCGGAACGGTCCGGGGGGTGATTCCCGCCTCCCGGACCGCGCCCGCGGGCCGGTGCGGCCGGGCGGTCCCAGTGCCGTACGGCGGCGCCACGCACGGGCTCACTGCGCCCGCAGTGCGCTCGTGGGGCTGCAGTGGGGCGGTCGTGGGGTGGTCGCGGAGCGGCCTCGACACGGCCTCAGTACGGCCGAAGAATGGCCGAAACCGACCTATGGGGCGGTGGGAACGGAACGCCAAATACCGCGTGGCCACGGCGTGTTCGTTTGCATGTGCGCCCTCCTCGGCCACTCTCGCACGCCTGTCTCGTGGCAGCATGGACCCCGAGCCACCCGGGGTCCCGTTCGGCTGCGCCCTCAGCGCCGACCACGACGTTCCCGCCCCGGTCAATTGCCCACAGGCTGGGGAGGCGGCGGTGCGCTGGTTGGTCGGGTGGAGCAGTATCGCCGCGAGCTTCGGCACGGCCGGCCGCGTCGCCGGCCAGGGCGGATCCGGCCCTCGCGACCATCCCGGCGGCGGCCCCGTGAGCGGCGGCCTCGCGGACGCCGACACCGCCCACCCGGACGACCCCGCCGCCGAACGCACCGTCGTCCCGGTCGGCGCCCAACTGCTCTGGGGAGACCCCGACCCCCTCTGGGCCGTCGGCGACTGGCGCCCCGACGAGATCCGCACCCTCGCCGCCGACCCCGCCGACCCCTTCACCCGGCTCGCCGTCCTCGGCTGCTGCGGCGCCACCGACGCCGAACTGCGCAGCGCGCTCCTCGCCGCCCGCGGCGGAGCCCTGCGCCACCTCACGCAGTGGTCCGGCAGCTACACCGCCGTCGTCCAGACCGGCCGCCGCATCACCGTCGTCGGCGATCTGGCGGGCGCCCGGCCCGTGTTCCACACCCCCTGGGCGGGCGGGACGGCGTACGCCACCGCCGCACTGCCGCTCGCCGACCTCATCGAGGCGCAGCTCGACATCGGCCACCTCGCGGCCCTGCTGGCCTGCCCCGACAGCCCGGAGGCACTGGGCGACGGCACACCGTACGTCGGCGTGCGGCGCATCCCGCCCGGGCACGCGCTGATCCTGCGCGAGGGCTCGCGCGAGATCACCGGGTACGAGCCGGTGGCCTCCCTCGCGGTGGCGGCGCCCACGGCCGATCCCGAGCGCGCGGTGGAGGGCGTACGCGAAGCATTGGTGGATGCCGTGCGCGCCCGGCTCACGGCCCCGCGGCATGCCCCCGACGCACCACCCCACGACCCGGGCCCGGTGCCCGGAATGGGCCCCGCCGACCGGCGCGCGGCCCGGGGCGCACCCGCGCCCGCGCCCGGCGTGGGCGCCGACCTCTCCGGAGGCAGTGCCTCCGCGACCCTCGCCCTCCTCGCGGCCGGCCTGCCCGGAGCGCCCGGCACGGTGCTGAAGCAGTCCGGCGAACGGCTCCTGGCCGTCACCTTCAACGACCTGGCCACCCCCCGGGGCCGCGAGGCCGAACTCGAACGCGCCCGGGCCATCGCAGCCAACCCCCGGCTGCACCACGTCGTCGTGGCCGCCGCGGAGGAGGCCCTCCCGTACGCCGACCTCGACGGCCCCCTCACCGACGAACCCGGCCCCTCCCTGGTCACCGCCGCCCGCGAGCGGCGCCGGCTGGCGGCCGGCTCGGCGGACCACTTCGTCGGGCACGGCGCCCGCCAGGTCCTCGACGCGCACCCGGCCCGGCTCGCCGACCTCCTGATGGACCGCCGCAGACGCCACCTGCTGCGCCCGGTCGCAGCCCTGGCCCGCTCGGCGCCCGGGGACTCCGCCCTGTCCCTGCTGGTCCCGTTCTCCGTCTACGCGGCGGCCCGCAGGCTCGCCCGCACGCCGTACCGCGCGGGCATGGAGGCGGCCGCGGCCAGGCTGCGCGAAGGGACCGTGGCGCAGGGCGCGTCCAACCCGGTGGACGCCTCGCTGGCGGCCCTGACCTGGTCCCGCCCGGGCCCCGCGGCGGGCTGGCTGACGGGGGAGGCACTGGCGGAAGTATCGATCCGCCTGGCAACCGCCGCGGGCCGCCCGCCGCTGTCCCTGCGCCCCGGCGAGGCCCGGGCCCGCGCCGCGCTGACCCGCCACGCGGCCGACCACCGGGTCTTCGAACAGGCGGTGGAGGTCCGCAGCCAGCGCCTGCACGCCCCGTTCCTGGACAACCAGGTCGTACGGGCGGCGCGTGCCCTCCCGGAATCCCTGCGGGTCCAGCCCGGCGCCAGGGCGGCGATCCTGCGCACGGTCCTCGCGTCGGCGGGCGTACGCGAACTCCCCCCGGGCTGGGGCGCCCCGGCCCACGCCCCGAACGAAACGGCGACGCGGGTGGGCCTGAGGGCGGCGCTGCCCTCGTTGCTGTCCCTCTTCGCCATGCCCCTGCTGGCGGACGCGGGCCTGATCGAGGCCAGGGTGGTCCAACAGGCCCTGCTGGACGCGGCGGACGGCCACCCGGTCCCCCTGGACGGCCTGGCGGAACTCGTCTCGATGGAACTGTGGCTGGGCCGCCTCCTCTCCCGCCGGGGCACCTGCTGGACCGGCACGTCCACCCCCCGCCGCCGAGCGGTCCCCGAGGGAGTCCCCACCCCCCGCCCGGCCCTCTCCTGACCACGACCGCCGATCCGGGCCCGGCGACGCACGTCCCGTTCCGCCGCCGCGGGTGCGGGCCCTCCGGCACCCGGGGCGCGCCGCGCGAAAACCCCCCGGCACCCCCGGCGGGGGCAAGGCAGAATTGCCCGGTGCGGTATCTCATCCTTGGCGTCACCGAGGCGCGCGACGAGACCGGCGCCCCCCTGTCCGTCGGCGGCGCCCGCCTGCGCGCGCTCCTCGCCGCCCTCGCGCTCCGCGCCGGCGGTCCGGCCGCCGCCCCGGTACCCGACCTCGTCGACGAGATCTGGGGCGACGAACCGCCGCAGGACGCCCCCGCCGCCCTCCAGGCCCTCGTGGCCAGGCTCCGCCGGGCCCTCGGCGGCCGGGACACCGTCCTCGCCGACCCGGTCGGCGGCTACCGCCTCGCCGTCGCCGACCGCGACGACGTCGACCTCCACCGCTTCACCCGCCTCGCCCGCGAAGGCGCCCGGCAGCTGCCCGCCGAGCCCGCCACCGCCGCCGCGACCTTGCGCACCGCCCTCGCGCTCTGGCGCGGCCCCGCCCTCGCCGACCTGCCCGAGCCCGCCCGCACCAGCCACGCCGCCGGCCCCGAAGCACACCGCACGGCCGCCCTGCGCGCCCGGATCGACGCCGAACTCCGCAGCGGGGCCGCCGACCCGGCGTCCCTCCTCCCGGAGATCGAGGCGCTGATCGCGGAGCACCCGTACGACGAGCCCCTGCGCGCCCAGCAGCTGCGCGCCCTGCGCGCGGCCGGCCGCCCGGCCGAAGCCCTCGCCGCGTACGAGCGCACCCGCCGCACCCTCGCCGACGCCCTGGGCACCAACCCCGGCCCCGAACTCACCGCCCTCCACGCGGACCTCCTGCGCCCCGCGCCCCCGACGACCACCGCTCCCGCGCCCGCGCCCGCGGTGCACCACGCGGCACCGAAGCCCCCGGGGGAGCCGACGCCGCCCGCGCCCCGACCCCCCGAGCCCGCCGGGAACCTCCGGCCCCGGCTCACCTCCTTCGTCGGGCGGGAGCCCGAGCTCGCGGGGCTGCGCAGCGATCTGGCCCGGCTGCGGCTCGTCACCCTCGTCGGGCCCGGCGGGTCCGGGAAGACCCGGCTCGCCGAGCACGCGGCAGCGGCCGACCCCGAACCCGGCTGGCTCGTCGAACTCGCCCGCCTCGACCAACCCGCCGCCGTGCCCGGCGCCGTGCTCAGCGCCCTCGGCCTGCGCGAAGGCACCCTCGTGGCCCGCGAGAAGGCCCCCGCCGACGACCCCGCCGCCCAGCTCGTCGAGCACTGCGCGAACCGCCGCCTGCTCCTCGTCCTCGACAACTGCGAGCACGTCATCGGCGCCGCCGCCGAACTCGCCGAACACCTGCTCACCCACTGCCCCGGCGTCCGGATCCTGGCCACCAGCCGCGAACCGCTCGGCGTACCCGGCGAAACGGTCCGCCCCCTCGACCCCCTGCCCCCCGACCCCGCGCACCGCCTCTTCGCCGACCGCGCCGCCGCCGTCCGCCCCGGCTTCACCCCCGACGAGGACCCGGCCGCCGTCGCCGAGATCTGCGCCCGCCTCGACGGGCTGCCGCTGGCCATCGAGCTGGCCGCGGCCCGGCTGCGGCTGCTCACCCCGCGCCAGATCGCCGACCGCCTCGACGACCGCTTCCGGCTCCTGACCGGCGGGGCCCGCACCCACCTGCCCCGCCAGCAGACCCTGCGCGCCGTCGTCGACTGGTCCTGGGACCTGCTCGACGACCGCGAGCGCACCGTCCTGCGCCGGCTGTCCGTCTTCGCCGGCGGCTGCGACCTCGCCGCCGCCGAAGCCGTCTGCGCCGCCGCCAGCACCCTGGACGACCCCGGCACCTTCGCCGCCGCCGGCACCCTGGACGACCCCGGCACCCTCGCCGCCGCCGGCATCCTCGACGTCCTCGGCTCCCTCGTCGACAAGTCCCTCGTCATCGCCGCCCCCGCCCCCGACGGCGGCACCGGCATGCGCTACCGCCTCCTGGAGACCATCCGCGAGTACGCCGCCGAACGCGCGGCCGCGCACCCCGCCGACCGCGGCGCCGCCGCCGACCGCCACGCCGCCCACTTCCTCGCCCTGGCCGAGGAGGCCGAGCCCCTCCTGCGCGGCGCCGGCCAACTGCCCTGGATCCGGCGCATCGAGACCGAGCTCGACAACCTCCGCGCCGCCCTCCTCCACACCGCCCAGACCGCCAGCGCCGCCGAGAACGGCCAACGCCTCGTCCTCGCCCTCGGCTGGTTCTGGTGGCTGCGCGACTACCGCGCCGAGGGCGCGGAATGGGCCGCGCGGGTCCTGGAGTCCCACCCCGCCGAGCCGCCCGAGGGCACGCCCGAGTACTGGCGCTCCATGCGCACCCAGATGCTGCGCGTCCTCCTCCTCGCCGAAGGCCACGCGCCCGAGGAGTTCCGCACCCCGGAGAACATCGCCCTCGCCGACCACCTCCAGCAGGTCTTCCGCAACGGCGGCCCCGAGACCGCCCGCTTCCCCGGCATGCTCTGGCCGATGACCACCTTCCTCACCGGCGACCCCCTCGCCGTCCGCGACGGGCTCGACGAGACGGTCGGCAACTGCCGCCGCCACGGAGGCGACTGGGAACTGGGCATCGCCCTCATGCTCCGCACCCACGTGGCCATCGACCTCACCGGCGGCCTCCCGTCCGTCGACGCCGACCTCGCCGAGCTGCACGAGATCGCCCACCGCGTCGGCGACCGCTGGACCCGCGCCCAGGTGGCGAGCGCCGCCGGCGAGGTCGCGCTCTCCCGCGGCCGGTACGACTGGGCCCGCGCCGAGTACGAGGAATGCCTGCGCCTCGCCCGCGAGGTCGGGGCGCACACCGAGGTGCCCTTCGCCATCGCCCGGATCGCCGAGTCCGCCTTCTGCTCCGGGGACTTCGACGGCGCCGAAAAGCTGCTGGCGGAGGTCTCCCGCGAAGTCGAGCGCTTCGGCGGGGTGTACGACGTCCAGGCCTACAGCGGGATGCTCGCGGCGCTCCTCGCCCTCGTCCGCGGGGACCTCGTGCGGGCCCGTACCGAGAGCGAACTCGCCCGCGCAGCCTCGGGAAGGATCTCCGCGCCCCCGCAGCTCGCCGCGGGGCTCGACAACATCGACGCCGTCCTCACCGCCCGCGCGCACGGCCCGCGGGCCGGCCTCGCGAAGCTGGGGCCGGGCCTGGCCGCCGCCGTCGCCGCGCACTGCGCCGAGCGGATCCTGGCCTCGCTCGGCGACACCGCGGCGGTCATGCTGCTCGCCGCCGGGCGCACCGCGGAGGCCGTACGGGTGCTGGCGGCGGCCACCGCCTGGCGCGCGGGCCACCCGCGCTCGGTCCCGGAACGGAACGCCGTCGGCGCACTCCCGGCCGACGCGCGCGCCGTACTCGGCGCCGACCGCTACACGGCGGAGGAGGCGGCGGGCGCGGAGCTCTCCCCGGCCGAGGTCGCCACCCTGGTCACCGAGGCGGCCGAGGTCGCCGGAGCCGCCGGAGCCTCCCGGGTCACCGGCAGCTGATCACGGCGTCGGCCCAGCTCGCCAGGGTCGGCAGGCTGCCCTGCCCGGCCTGCTCCACCACCAGCCGCAGGCTCTTGCGGCCGGCCAGGGAGACGTCGACGGCGGCTGCCGGATCCCCGAACCCGAGCGCGCCCGAGCGCCACAGCCGCTGCCCGTCCGCATACACGGAGAACCGCACCGTGCCGTCGGTGAACAGCGACAGATCGTCCACCCCTGCCCGCGCCGAGAACGCGGTGCACTGCCGGTTCAGGGTGATCTCCACCGAGGAGCGGGAGTTCACGGTGATCCCCTGAGTGAACCGCCGGTCCGCGATCTGCAGCCCCCACCGCTGCCACACCCAGCTGCTGCGCCCGGTCTGCAGCTCGGGACCGCTGTGGTCGCCGAACGCCGCGTGCCTCAGCCCCGCCAGCCGGAAACCCTGCGGCGGCTTCGGTACGGACGGCGACGGCGCGGGGGACGGCTTGGCCGGGCTCGGGCTCGGGGTCGCGGACGCCGGCGGCGAGGGCTTCGGCGCCGGGGACACGGGCGGGGCGGGGGCCGGGGGCCTCGGCTTCGCGGGGGAGGGCGTCGGCGCGGGGGGAGTCCCCGGCTCGGAGGGTACGGAGCCCTGCGCGGCCGGCGGTTCCTCATGCGTCGGGGCCGCTGTCCGCGGAGCCGGTACGAGCGGCACCACGGGCGCGGCCGCACTCGGCGCGGGCTGCGCCGCGGGCCCCGGCTCGGGATCGTCCCCGGCCAGCGCGAACACCACCCCGGCGGCCGCTGCGACCGCGATCCCGGCGGCGATGGCGGCCTTGACCGGCAGCCCCAGCCCCTCGGAGGCCACCGCGCCCCCGACCCCGGACCCGGCACCCCCGCCCGCACCACCGGCAGCCCCGGCCCCGGCGGCCGCGGTTCCGGCACCTCCGGCGGCCCCGGCACCCGCACTCGCCCCAGCCCCAGCCCCCGCACTCGCAGTCGACCCGCCCGCGGCAGCGGCGGCAGCCCCCGCGCCCCCCGCGGCGACGGCCCCGCCGGCCACCACACCGGCCGCCTTCGCCGCGTACCCGGCGGCGAACCAGCCGATGACCGCGACCGGCAGCAGCGCGGGAATGCCCGCGTTGACGTCCTTGAGCTCCCCGGCGGCCAGCCGGCACTTCGCGCACTCCTCCAAGTGCTTGCGCAGCCCCCGCTCGGCCCGCATCCGCAGTCCGCCGCGGGCATACGCCCCCAGCCGGTCCGCGTAGCGCGCGCAGTCCCCGCCCGCACTCAGCGCCGAGCTCACATGCGCCTGGAGATAGGCCTGCTTGAGCCCTTCCCGGGCCCGGCTGGCCAGCACCGCGGTCGCGTTGGCGCTCAGCCCGAACAGCGGGGCGATCGCACTCGGCGAGGCGTCCTCGACGGTGGTGTGCCACAGCACGGCCTGCCACCGCTCGGGAAGGCTCCGGAACGCCTGCATCGCCAGCGACTGCTCGGCCTCGCGCATCGCCCGGACTTCGGCGCCCAGTTCGAGGGTGTCGTCCCCGGTCAGGCCGGACATGCCGCCGCCGACCTCGGTCCCCGCGGCCGCCTGCTCCGCGAACACCGCGAAGTCCTCGACGAGATGCTCCCGCCGTGAGGTCTTCGCCCACGCCGCCGCGACCCGGCGCACCGTGGTCAGCAGATACGCCCGCACCGACTGGTCCGGCCCGGCCCCGCCCCGTACCGCCTGCAGCGTCCGCGCGAACACCTCGGCGGTCAGGTCGTCGGCCGTGTGCGCGTCGCGGCAGCAGGTCCGCGCGTAGCGCCGTACGGAATCCGCGTGCCGCAGGAACAGCTCCTCGTACGCACCGTCGTCGCCCCCGCGCATGCGGGCGATCAAATCCCCGTCTGAGGGGGGCAGATCGGCACCGGGATATCCCGAGGCCGCGTGCCGGCCGCGGCGCGGCTCGCGCTGCGCCGGGACCTGGCGTGCGGCCGGGCTCTCCGCCTCGACCTCGCCGCCGGCACCACCGAGCGGCTCTTCCCGACCGTCAACGCTCATCGCGGAAGCCCCCGCACGCCACACTCAACCGGTACACCGTTCAAGCGTGTCACACGGGGGGCGCGCGCCGGACCCGTCTTCCCACCATCCACTCGTCCGGGCAGCACCCGGTGAAACCCCGTACCGCTCCTCACTCTTTCGAGCGGGCGGCCGTTCGGGAGACCGTTCGGCGAACCGGCCTACGAGCCGATCGACGAACCGGCCTACGAACCGGTCGACGAACGAGCGGCGAACCGGCAGGCAGGTGGGACGGACCACGGCGCGCACCCCGCGAGGACACCCGTCAGGGCGTCCGCGAGGGCGTCCGCGAGGACCGCGCCCCGTACGGCTCAGGCCGTCCGGGACCGCAGCCCTTCGAGCAGGATGTCGAGCAGCCGGGACGAAGCCGCCGCCTGCTGCGCCGCGTCGGGCAGCGCCGGAGCGGCCGTGGCTATCACCAGCAGCACATCGGCCACCGTGACGTCGCCGCGCAGCTCACCGGCCTCCCGGGCGCGGTCCACCAGCCGGCCGACCACCTCGAGCAGCGCACCCGCGCCCGCGTCCTCCGAGGGCTCGTCCTCGAGGGGAGTCCGCGCACCCACGACGCGCAGATCGGGCGCCCCGCCGGTCACGCCGGCCTGGCGCTGGTGCGGAACCCGCGCCGACGGCTCTTCGACCTCGTCCTCACTCGCCGAACCGACCCGCAGCACCTGCGGCGGCAGCAGCCGCCCGGCGCCCGAGGCCACGGAGGTGCGCAGGAAGCGCGACAGCGCCTGCCACGGCTCCTCCTCCTGGCCCAGTGCGGCCTGGGCCTGCTCGGTCAGCCGGGCGGTCTCCTCCTCGGCTATGCGGCGGACCAGGACGTCCTTGCTCGGGAAGCGCCGGTACACGGTGCCGACGCCGACGCGGGCGCGCCGCGCCACGTCCTCCATCGGAGCCCCGTAGCCCAGCTCGCCGAACACCTCGCGGGCCGCGCGCAGCACGTGCTCGAGATTGCGCTGCGCGTCGACGCGCAGCGGCGTGGAGCGGCCCACGCCGTGCGTCGTGCCGCCCGTCATCACGCGGCCGGTGCTCTCACCCGAGAGCGCGGTCGCAGAACCATGGAAATCGGAAATATGCATATGTATCCCCCGGTAATCATTTGTCTCCCCCCGGAGACACTCCCCGCCTTCGTGTCGAGGTGGGCCACGGTCATGTGGGCCCCGGTCTTACTCCTCGACGAGATACGAACATAGTTGAGCCAGAGTCAATTCAGAAGAGGCAGCCCCGGACGGACCACCGCCCGATCGGAGCATTCACCCCCACTTTTCCGATCCAAGCCCCCGGAATCACCCCTTCCGCACCCGCTGACCTGCGGAACTCCACCCCCACTCAAGCCATCCGACAGCCCCGTACCGGCACCCCCTCCGGTCACACAATGTGTCAGGGCTGTGGACAAACTCCCGGCCACGTTGCGTCATGGGGTGGTGAAGGCTGCTAACTCCCGGGGCGCGGCCCCCGGTACCCCGCCCCGCACGCGCATCCTGGTCGTCGGCGGCGGCTACGTCGGCATGTACACGGCGCTCCGGCTCCAGCGAAAGCTCAGAGCCGGCGAAGCCGAGGTCACGGTCGTCAGCGCCGAGCCCTACATGACCTACCAGCCCTTCCTCCCCGAGGCGGCTGCAGGCTCGATCTCCCCGCGCCACGTCGTCGTGCCGCTGCGCCGCATCCTCGACAAGTGCCGCATCGTCATCGGCGAGGCCCAGCGCATCGACCACGCCAAACGGACCGCGACCGTCGCCACCCTCGCCACCGAGGACGAGGGCACCGGCGCACTGGAGATCGAGTACGACGAACTCGTCCTCGCCCCCGGATCCGTCTCCCGCACCCTGCCCATCCCGGGACTCGCCGACTACGCCATCGGATTCAAGACCGTGGAAGAGGCCATCGGCCTGCGCAACCACGTCATCGAACAGATGGACATCGCCTCCTCCACCCGCGACCCCGCCCTCCGCGACGCCGCCCTCACCTTCGTCTTCGTCGGCGGCGGCTACGCGGGCGTCGAGGCCCTCGGCGAACTGGAGGACATGGCCCGCTACGCGGCCCGGTACTACCACAACATCAAGCCCGAGGACATGAAGTGGGTGCTGGTCGAGGCCAGCGACCACATCCTCCCCGAGGTCGGCCCCGAACTCGGCGTCTACACGGTCCGCGAACTGCGCCGCCGCAACATCGACGTACGCCTGGAGACCCGGCTCGAATCCTGCGAGAACCGCGTCGCCGTGCTCAGCGACGGCGCCCGCTTCCCCACCCGTACCGTCGTGTGGACCGCAGGGGTCAAACCGCACCCGATCCTCGCCGCCTCCGACCTCCCGCGCACCGAACGCGGCCGCCTCACCTGCACCGCCTTCCTCACCGTCGACGGCGTCGAACACGCCTGGGCCGCCGGTGACGCCGCCGCCGTCCCCGACATCACCGCCGAAGAGGCCGGCCGCGAATGCGCCCCCAACGCGCAGCACGCCGTCCGCCAGGCCAAGGTGCTCGCCGACAACCTGGTGGCCTCCCTGCGCGGCGAGCTCCTGACCGAGTACGCGCACAAGTACGCGGGCTCCGTGGCCTCCCTCGGCCTCCACAAGGGCGTCGCCCACATCTACGGCCGCAAGCTCAAGGCCTACCCGGCCTGGCTGATGCACCGCACTTACCACCTCAGCCGGATCCCCACCTTCAATCGCAAAATGCGCGTCCTTGCCGAATGGACCCTCTCCGGCCTCTTCAAGCGTGAGATCGTCTCCCTCGGCTCCCTCGAACACCCCAGGGCAGAATTCGAACTCGCCGCAGGACACGGCCACAGATTCCCCCCGCCCCCGCCCGCCCCCGACCCCCCGAAGGACAGCCAGGGCTGACGTTGTCAGTGCGGTCGGCCACACTGGACGTGTGACCATAGGTGGGCCCACGCCTGCACACAGTGACATTCACGGCACAGCGACCACTTGCGACACCACGAGGCTTGAACGCAGTGAACTTCACGCGCTGGAGCGCCCGTTTTCCCGGAACGCAGCGCCGCGCCGCCGCCCGGTCCGAGCACGCCGCCGCCCAGGCAAAGCGGGGTGAGGGTGCCGTCCCGGCAGCCCGCGGCGCCGCCGCCCGCCCGGCCGCGGCGCCGGACGACGGCCCCGCGGACCCCACCGTCTCCGGCACGGGGACGGGCGCAGGCACCGGCCCGGGCAGCGCTGCCGGCGCCGGCAGCGGCGTCCTCGCCGCCGTGCCCTCCCTCGACGAGCTCTCCGTACGGGAGGTCCTCGGCCGGCTCCCGGCCCTCGTCGCCCTCGTCCACGGCCCCGAGCACCGCGTCGCCTACGTCAACGACGCCTACACCGCCGGGTTCGGCCCCCGCCCCACCGGCGCCCCCGCCCACGACGCCCTCCCCGAACTCGGCGAGCTCGGCCTGCTCCCGCTCCTCGACCAGGTCCAGCGCAGCGGCAAGCCCCGTACCGCCAAGAACCGCACCGCCCCCGGGGGCGCCAGCTCGTACACGGTCACCTGCACCCCCGTCGAGTTCCCCAAGGCCGCCGCCGAAGGCGACACCGACCCCCACCACACCGGGGTCCTGATCCACCTCGCCGACGTCAGCGACCACGCCGAAGCCGTCGAACGGCTGCGCGCCAGCGAGCGCCGCCAGCGCGAGGCCGCCGTCACCCTCCAGCGCTCCCTGCTCCCCCAGGAACTCGAACAGCCCGACGACCTCCGCATCGCCGCCACCTACCAGCCCGGCGGCACCGAAGCCGCCGTCGGCGGGGACTGGTACGACGTCATCACCCTCGGCGCCGGCCGCACCGCCCTCGTCATCGGCGACGTCATGGGCCGCGGCGTGCGCGCCGCAGCCGTCATGGGCCAACTGCGCACCGCGGTCCGCGCCTACGCCCGCCTCGACCTGCCCCCGCACGAGGTGCTCCAGCTCCTCGACGGGCTCGCCGCCGAGATCGACGCCAGCCAGATCGCCACCTGCGTCTACGCCGTCCACGACCCCAACGAGGGCCTGCTCGCGTACGCCTCCGCAGGCCACCTCCCGATCCTCGTCCGCGACGAGGACGGCACCGTACGCCGGGCCGCCGACCCCACCGGCCCGCCGCTCGGCACCGGCGGCTGGCTGCACACCTCCGGCACCATCGCGCTCGGCCCGGGCTCCACGGCCGTCCTCTACACCGACGGCCTCGTGGAGCGGCGCGGCGAGGACATCGACGAAGGCGTCGCCGCCCTGGAACGCGCCCTCTCCGGCGCGCAGGGCACCCCGGCGGTCATCTGCGACCGCCTGATGCGCGCCCTCGGCGTGGACGCCGACCACGACGACGACGTCGCCGTCATGGTCCTCCAGCAGCCGAGCCGCACCGGAGCCGACGCCGAGCTCTTCCACAACGCCGCCCTCGAACTCCTCGGCGGGGTCGAGGCCGCCCCGCGCGCCCGCGCCTTCGCCTCCGGGGTCCTCGCCTCCTGGCGCTTCCCGGTCGAGCTCTGCGACCTCGGCGTCCTGGCCGCCAGCGAGCTCGTCGCGAACTCCCTCCAGCACGGCACCCCGCCCATGAGGCTGCGGCTGCGCCGCACCGACCGCCGCCTGATCATCGAGGTCACCGACGGGGACGACCACCTCCCGCGCCGCCGCCGCGCCGAACCGGCCGACGAGACCGGCCGCGGCATCTCGATCATCGCGACCATCGCCTCCTCCTGGGGCTCGCGCCGCACCCCGGGCGGCGGCAAGGCCGTCTGGTGCGAGTTCGCCCTGCCGGACAAGCAGCCGTAGACACGTACGTACGCCCGTACGCACGCAGGCACGACGAAGGCCCCGGTCACCCGACCGGGGCCTTCCACCTGCTGCACGCCCGAGGGCGCCCTCACGGCTACGCGCCGACGGGCTCGCCGACCTCGGAGCCCGCCTTCGCGCCCTGCGCGACGACCCGGCTGCCCAGCAGGGACGGCTTGTCCTGCACCGGGCTCAGCTGCTTGCCGAGCCGCAGCGCCAGCCACGCGATCCCCAGCGAGACCACGACGAACACCCCGATGTAGAGCATCGGCACACCCGCACCCAGCGGCACGCCCAGCGGACCCAGGGCCAGCGCCATCTGCTTGACCAGCGCGAATGCCGAGTTGTACTGGCCCACCGAACCCTCCGGCGCCAGGTCGGCCACCAGCGGCGCCAGCGTCGGCGACAGCATCGCCTCGCCGATGCCGAAGAGCGCGTACGTGGTGATGAACGCGGCGGCGGCCATCATCGCGCTGCCGTGGCCCAGCCCCGAGAACCCGGCGATGATCCACGCCACGGTCCAGATCAGGCCGACCAGCGCGATCACACGGGACCGGCGGCGCTTCTCGACCAGCTTCAGCACGACGAACTGCGCCACGACGATCGCACCGGTGTTGGCGGCCAGTGCGAAGCCGAGGGTGGACGGGGAGATCCCGGCGGCCTCGGTACCGAAGGCGGCGAGACCGGACTCGAACTGCCCGTAGCAGGCGAAGAAGATCACGAAGCCCAGCACCAGCAGCTTGACCATGGCCTTGTGCTCGAGCAGCCGCTTCCACGCGCTGCCGGAGCGGGACTCGTCCCGCGGGACGGCGTCCTTGATGCTCGGCGCGTGCGGCATCCGCACGGTGAGGATGACCCCGGCCAGGACCAGGAACATCACGGCCTCGATGCCGAACAGCAGGGTGAAGCTGGCGGGCCGGCTCTCGTCGACGATCTGGCCGCCGATGAGGCCGCCGATGCCCAGACCCAGGTTCTGCATGAAGAACTGGAGCGCGAAGGCACGGGTACGGGTGCCCGGCGTCGAGCACCACACGATCATCGTGGCCAGCGCGGGCTGCATGACGGCCTGACCGGCGCCGAGCGCCAGGGCGGACAGCAGGATCGGCACGATGCCGGTGGACAGGCCGAGCGACAGCGCGCCGGCCGAGGCGGCCACGGCCGCACCGATGACCACGGGGACGGGACCCCGGCGGTCGATGACCCGACCGGTGAGGGGCAGCGCGACCAGGGCGCTCACGGCGAAGGCCACGAACGCGCTCGTGGCCGCCATGGAGCCCAGACCTCGCACCTGCGCCACGTAGATGTAGAGGAACGGAACCGTGAAACCGATACCGAACGCGGTCAACGCGTTGCCGGCCTGGATCCGCCGCATCGCAGCGCCCATCACCTTGGTCACTTCTCACCGCCTTTGAGAACTGAAGCCCGAAGACTTCATACCTAAACTTCGATCCTTAACTCTACACATCGAAGGAGTTAGATGCCAACGGGCTCATGAGATACTTCGAACCATGGGTGACACCCCCGACGGCACCGCGCCCGTCCACGAGCCGAGCCTCGACGAGCAGATCGCCGTCTATCAGCGCGAGTTCCAGGACCTCGATCCGCAGGTCGAGAAGGTGGTCTCGGCACTGAGCCGGCTGAACCGCCGCATGAACGTCGCGTACGGACGCCAGACCGCCGCTCTGGGCATCAGCAACGCGGAGTGGGAGGTCCTCAAGGCCCTCGTCATCTCCGGAGCCCCGTACCGGATGGGCCCGAGCGAGCTCGCGAAGCAGCTGGGCCTCACACCCGCGGCGATGACCCACCGGATCGACCGCATGACGGCGGAGGGACTGGTGACGCGCGAGCGGGACGAGTCCAACCGGGTCCGCGTGATCGTGGAGCTCACGGACGAGGGCCGCAGCAAGTGGCTCGACGCCATGAGGGCCGCCACGGTGTTCGAGGAGGACCTCCTCCAGGACCTCTCCACGGCGGAGCGGGGGGTGCTGGGAGACATGCTCACGCGGCTCCTGGACCGCGTCGAAGACCTCCAGTCGCCGAGCTGACCAGCACCTGAGCTGCGGGGTTGACACCGGCCCCGCGGATCCGTAAGGTTCTTCGAGTTGTCCCAGAGCCGGAAGGTTTTGGCGACGGCACATCCCGCCGCCTCGTTGCGGCACCCAACTCAGCACGATCTCCCACCGGGAACGAATTCGGCATGCCCGAATTGATTTCCGAAGGCCGATTATGAATCGACCGGGAAATCCACTAGAGTTCTGGGAGTCGGAAGGGCCCAACAGCCCGGAAGACAAACCCCGCTGACCGGGGGTCAGGCCCGAAAGGATCTGATAGAGTCGGAAACGCAAGAACGAAGAACGAAAGCCCGGAGGAAAGCCCGAGAGGGTGAGTACAAAGGAAGCGTCCGTTCCTTGAGAACTC
>NZ_JBIASZ010000003.1:609600-626239 GCF_042891345.1 Streptomyces sp. NPDC001903 | reverse complement strand
CGGGCGGAAGCCCGTGTACTGGACGTACTCGGGATTTCGTCCGGTGCGCCGAGAGCGCGTGCCGGGCGCCGCGGGGCAGGCGGGACTTTGCGGACACCCCCTAGGCCGTCGGGCGGTGCTCCCAGCGGATCTCGCCGTCCTCGCGGTGCGGGGTCGGTGCGAAGCCGCAGGCCGCGGCGACCGCTGCCGAGGCGTGGTGGTCCGGGTGGACGTGCGCGACCAGCAGTCCGACGGGGAGATCCGCCAGCCATGCCGTGACGGCCCGGGCCGCCTCGGTGGCGAAGCCCCGGCCCTGCCAGGGGGTTCCGGTCACCCAGGCCAGCTCGGCCGTGTCCCGCGCGGGGGTGACGGTGGCCTGTACCGTCCCCACCAGCCGGCCCTCCCCGCGCAGCCGCAGCACCCAGTTGCACCACACGACGGCGGGGTCGGGGGATCCGGCCGCCAGCCGGGCGTACCGCTCGCGCAGCGCACCGGCCGACAGCGGGGCACCGCCGATGAACGTGTGCAGTACGGGATCGCCCAGTACGGAGGCCATCTCCGCGGCGTGCTCCACGCGCAGGGGGAGGAGTTGCAGCCGGCCGGTGGTGAGCGGACCGGCGGTCACCGCGGGCAGCGCCGGCCTTCGGCTGCGGACCTTGGCCGCCGCGCCCGCACGGGGTGCGCCGTCCACGGCGAGGCAGATCCCGAGGACGCGGTCACGGCCGGTCCAGCCGTTGATCCGGCCCCGGTTGTCGGCGATCTGCACGCGGCGGCGCGGGGCGTCCACCGCCGAGACCAGGTGCAGGTACACCGTGCCGGAGACCCGGGCCAGGACGATGTCGCCGGGCGCGACGAGCGCCGGGTCGACCGGGGCGACAAGGACCCGCTGCCTGCTGTGGATCAGCGGCACCATCGAGTCGCCGGTCGGCCGGAACTCCACGGTCTCGCCCCGGCCGATGCGGTCCGCCACTGCGTCGAGCATGCCCATCGGGCGAGTCTGCCCGGCGCGGCGGGAATCCGGAAACCGCATTTCCTTCCCGGATCCCGGTCAGCGCGGCGGCTCCACCTCCAGGAACCGGCGTCGGCGCGGGCCCCGGTAGAGCAGGCAGCCCCAGCCGAGGGGTTCGAGCGCGGCGGCGCAGGCCGTCAGCCGCTCCTGCTCCGCCTCGGCCGCGCCCCCACCCGGCGGCCCCAGCCAGGCCACCTCCACCGTTCCGCTCGCGGACGGCTCGGGAGCCACCCGGTACCCCGTCCGCGTACGACGGCCTTCCGCGTCCACCGCCGAAGGAGGGATGCCCGCGGCCTCGAGTACGAGGGCCACCGCGCGCGGCATCCGCCGCAGCTCCCAGGGGGCGGGAACCGCCGTCCCCGCCCGGCCGTTCACGAGGCGGCGGATCTGCAGCAGGCCCTCGTACGCCGTGCGGACCTCGGCCTCCCGCGCCGCCGTGGCGGGCCGCTCCGGCCCGTCGCCGGTCGCGGGCTCGAAGGACGCGTCCACGGCCCACCACCCTCCCTCGTGCGGTCTGAGTACCTCACACCCAACGACCTGAGTATCCGCCCCGATTCCCGGCGGCACCGCCGCTGGTCGAATGGGGGCATGACCACCGACGCCGCCGCCCGCCCGCGCCGCATGCAGCACGTGACCACCGCTGGCTCCGCCCTGGCCGTGGCCCTGGTCCCGCTCGTGGTCGGGGTCCTGGTGGCCAAGGGCATCGCCGCCGACCCGCACGCCCCGGTCAACGCCCTCATCACGGGCGGCGGCCAGCGGGCGGGCCTCCCGCGAGCCGAATGGCGCCGCCGCGGCCACGCCACGATGCGCCGCCTGCGCACCGCCCGCCGCCGCGCCGGCGCCTCCGCCCTCACCTGCCTGCGCCGTCCCGCCGGCTGATGTGCCGGCAGGACGGCGGTGGGCTGCACGGTCAGCGGCGTCAGCCCGCAGGGTGACGCCTCCCTCGCCGCGTCAGATGCCCGGTGCGAGGGGTTCCTGGAGTTCCGTGACCCACTGGGTGCGGTCCTCCGGGCAGGCCAGGGTCAGCTCGCGGGCGTAGCCCGCCGAGGGTGGCCGTTCGCGTCGATCCAGTGCGCGAGCGCCTGGGCGGTGGGCAGGATGCCGTCCATCGAGCCCCGGTGCACCACGGTCGCCGCCCGCTCGACCGCGGGCAGCTCGACCACCCGTACCGCGCCTCCGAGGGCCTCGGCGCGCACCGAGGCCCCCACCGGCAGTCCGGCATGGACGAGGACGGCGCCGGCCTCCGCGCCCGGTGCGTCCTCGTAGTACGCGATCCCCGGGCCGGTCGGGACCACCCCGGCGGCTTCGATCCGGTTGCAGAGCTCGTCGTAGAGCGGGCCGATGACCGGCCCGATGTCCTGCGGCTCGTAGCTGCCCGCCACCCCGGTCAGCTCGACGAGCCGGACGGGCGGGAGGCTTTTGACGACGATGTCGACGGTGGACATGGATCCCTCGCTCTCGATGGTCCGGAGCCTCGTCTCGACCTGGGTCAGCCGGGCCGCCGCGGCGGCCATGGCCGACTCCAGCTCCGCCCTGCGCAGCCGCAGCATGCCGCGCAACTCCTGCGCGCCCAGCCGCTCGTCGAGGATCGACCCCACCTGGTCCAGGCTGAAGCCGAGCTCCTTGAGCGCGATGACACGGTTGAGGCGGGCGAGTTGCCCGGCCTCGTAGTGGCGGTAGCCGGTGGCGGGGTCGACACGTGCCGGGTGCAGCAGTCCGATGGCGTCGTAGTGGCGCAGCATGCGGACCGATACCCGGCCGTGCTTGGCGAAGTCTCCGATGGTGAACATGACGTCCTCCAGTGCAGGCCCTGACACGGGGGGAGGGTCAAGTCCTGAGCGATGTCTGCCGGTCAGCGGCCATATTGCCGGATGCAGAGATCCACGATGGAGGGCGGTACGGCCCCCTCGGCGGCCGCGCACAGCTCGTCGGGACGGGGCAGCCGGGGCGGGGCCGGCTGCCGCGGTGTGTGCGGCGGCGCGGGCTTGGGCGGACGCGCCCGCCGGGGCGCCGCCGGCGGTTTCCCGCCGCGTACGGCGGGCGGCCGCTCCGGGGCGGCCCGGACCGGCGGCGGGGCCGGCGGCTCGGGGAGCCGCCCGAGCGGCAGGGGCAGGGATTCCGGGGGAGCCGGCGGCAGGTCGGGGGCGGGCGACTCCTCGGCCGTGTCCCGCGCGTCCTCGGCGGCCGAGGAACCGCGCGCCGGAGCCGGAGCCGGAACGGCCTCCGGGCCCACGCAGACGCAGCCGGTGCTCGCGAGCAGCGCGACGAGGGACAGGGGCAGGGCCCGGCGTAACTGCATCCGACCACCATGCCGCACCGCGGGCCGCTCGCAGGCCCGCGCTCACGCGTCCGGGTGACGCTGCGGCGGAGTCGGCCGCAGCCGGCACCGCGCCCGGCATCGGAGCCGCCCGCGGCCGCCGCGCCGGCAGGGCCCCTCATCGTCACGGTACGGATGCCGAGGGCTACCGGGACCGAGAAGCGGAACGGACGGATGGGGCAGTTCGGACACCTGGCTTGACCGGGGCCATCGCGGGAGGAAAGAGTGCGCCGATCAAGCACTCAAGAACCACCGCATGAGCTGCACTTCGGAGATATCTCATATGTTCGTACCGGTCCGCGATTCGCTTGACCCCATGACAACCCGAGGCGCCCTTCAGCCGGGCGCCGCCACGGGCACGGTCCTGGTCGCGCGGCGGCGCAGGGCCTGACCGGCGGGGTGGGGGCCGACACCGCACCGCCGCGCCGGCCCCCACCCCCGCCGGGAGACAACCGTGTCCCACCACTTCGACGAGAGCGCGGACGCGCCCGACGACCGCCTGCTCGTGCGTCCCTACGTGGCCCCCTCCGGGCGGCCGTCCCGCTCGACGACGCCCGCCTGGCCCCACACCGGGCCCGTCCCGGTGTCCTTCCGCGCGCCCGAAACGCGGGGCGATGCCGACCCCGGCCCCGGCCCCGAGTCCGCCTCCGGGGCGCGGCCGACCGCCGCCACCGCCACGGAGCGCGGGAGCCGGGCCCCGCTGCCGGCCCTGGCGCTGCTCGCCCTCGCCGCGGCCGGCGCGCTGGTGTTCCTGCTCGGCGGGCCCGACCCGGAGCCCCGACGGGCGGTGAAGCCGCCGGAGTTGTCCCTTCCGGTGCTGCCGGCGCGCAGCCCCGGTGCCGGGTCCGGAGCCGAGCCCTCGCCGGCAGGGTCCGTACGGGCCTCCGCGCCCTCGGCGGCCTCCTCCCCGTCGGGACCGGCACCGGGATCGACGGGGCCGTCCGCGGGCCAGACCCCCAAGTCGGCGCCGCCGAGCGGACCGTCCGGGGCGGCGTCCCCGGGGGGTTCCGGGACGCTGAGGATGGGCGACCGAGGGCCAGAGGTGCGCGCCCTGCAGGAGCGGCTCTACGGCCAGGGGTTCACGTACGTCTCGGTCACCGGCGAGTACGACAGCCAGACCAAGCGCGGGGTCGCCCAGCTCCAGCGCGACCGGGACATCAAGGGCGACCAGCCCGGGGTCTACGGCCCGGCCACGCGGGCGGCGTTCGGAGGCTGACCCCTCGGGCGACGCAGGCCCCGCGTCAGCGCCCGCCCGAGACCCGCAGGACGGCGCCCGTCGTGTACGAGGCGTCCGGGGAGAGCAGCCACGCCACGGCCCCGGCGACCTCCTCCGGCTGCCCGGCCCGTCCGAGCGGGATCCCGGCCGCCGCCCGGGCCGGCCGCCCCGGGTCGCCCATCGCGGCGTGCATGTCGGTCTCGATGATGCCGGGCGCCACCGCGTTGACCCGGATCCCGTCCGGGCCGAGCTCCTTGGCCAGCCCGACCGTCAGGGCGTCGGTGGCGGCCTTGGTCGCCGCGTAGTGGACGTAGTCGCCGGGACTGCCGAGCGTGGCGGCGGCCGAGGACACGTTCACGATGGCCCCGCCGCCCGTCCCCGCCATGTCCCGGGCGGCGCGGCGGCAGCACAGCAGGTACCCGAGCAGGTTGACCTCGACCACGCGCCGCAGGTCCTCGGTCGCGGTGTCCGCGAGCCGGCCGAGCGGGCCGGTCACCCCGGCGTTGTTCACCAGCCCGGTCACCGCGCCGAACTCGGCCCCGGCGATGTCGAAGAGCCGCTCCACCCCGCACTCGTCGGAGGTGTCCCCGCTGACGGTCAGACAGCGTGCGCCGGCCGCCCGTACGCGCTGCGCGACCGCCTCGGCGGCCGCTTCGTCGCGGAGGTAGCCGAGCACCACGTCATGGCCGTCCGCGGCCAGGCGCAGGCAGGTCGCGGCGCCGATGCCCCTGCTGCCTCCGGTGACGACGGTGACCGGACGACGTGGCACGGGGACCTCCAGGGCGGGGTAGCGGGGCGGCGGGGGCGGGGGCGGGGGCGCGTCAGGCTAACACCGGGATTTCGGCTGGACCAGCGGAAATGCCGGGCCGCACAGTGGACCCGGGTCACGGCATCCGTCCACCCGTTCTCCATCCGTCCACCCGTTCCTCCGTCCGTCCATCCGTCAATCCCGTCCGAGGAGTTGCGCACATGTCGACCTTGCGGGTCACCGTCGAACAGCTGACCGTCCACGAGCATCCGAACGCCGACGCGCTGGAACTGGCGCAGGTGGGCCTCTACCGTGCAGTCGTCGCCAAGGGCGCCTACCGCACCGGTGAGTTCGCGCTCTACATCCCCGAACAGGCCGTGCTGCCCGCCGACCTGATCGCGGAGCTCGGCCTGACCGGCCGCCTCGCCGGAGGCTCCGCCGACCGGGTCAAGGCGGTCCGGCTGCGCGGCGAGCTGTCGCAGGGGCTGGTGTGCCGGCCGCGCGCGCTGGCCGATGTGGACCTGGCGCGGGCGGCCGAGGAGGGCACGGACTTCGCCGAGCTGCTCGGCATCACCAAGTGGGCGCCGCCGATCCCGACGACGATGAGCGGCGAGGTGGAGGCGGCGCCCGAGCTGCTGCCGTGGGTGGACATCGAGAACCTCCAGCGCTACCCGGACCTCTTCGAGCCCGGCGAGCCGGTCGTCCTCACCGAGAAACTGCACGGCACGGCCTGCCTGTTGACGTACCTCGCCGACGAGGGCCGGGTGCTGGTCTCCTCCAAGGGCTTCGGCTCGAAGGGGCTGGCCCTGCGGGAGGACGAGCGCAACCTGTACTGGCGGGCCGTACGCGGCCACGGCGTGCCGGAGGTCGCCGCGAAGCTGGCCGAGCGGCTGGGCGCCACCCGGATCGGCGTGTTCGGCGAGGTGTACGGCGCGGGCGTCCAGGACCTGGCGTACGGAACGGACGCGCGTACGGCCGCCACCGGGCCGGGATACGCCGTCTTCGACGTATCGGCGGAGATCGACGGACAGGTGCGGTGGCTGGATCCGCAGGAGTTGCTGCAAGGCGGTGAACTGCCCCTCGTGCCGCGGCTGTTCGAGGGGCCGTACGCACTCGACACGGTGCTGGAGCTGGCGAGCGGCCGGGAGACGGTGTCCGGCCGCTCCACGCACCTGCGCGAGGGCGTGGTGATCCGCCCGGCAACGGAGCGCCACAGCCCGGTCGTCGGGGGTCGCGCCATAGCCAAGGCCGTCAGCCCGGCCTACCTCACCCGCAAGGGAGGCACGGAGTACGAGTGACCCCGCCACGCGCCGGGGCCGCGGGTAGCCTGGCGCGATGGCCGACCCCGCTGCCCTGATCCGGGCCCTCGACGCCCCCATGGACCCTCCGCTGCGCGCGTTGCCCCCGGGGTGGGCGAGTTGCTGCGCGAGCTGGCGGCCCCGCCCCGGCTGGCGGCGCACCTGCGGCTCGTCCACGACGTGGCCGGCCGAATCGCCGACTGGCTGGCCTCGTACTGCCCCGGCCTTCCCTTCGCCCGCGAGGCCGTGCTCTTCGGCGCGGCCACGCATGACGTGGGGAAGGCCGTCCACACCGCCGAGCTCGGCGGGCCCGGCTCCGCGCACGAGGCCGCCGGAAGGGAGCTGCTCCTCGCGCACGGCTTCAGCGAGGAGCAGGCCCGCTTCGCCGCCACCCATGCCATGTGGGCGGCTCCCGGCGTGAGCGTCGAGGAGCTGCTGGTGAGCACCGCAGACAAGGTGTGGAAGGGCAAGCGCGTACCCGAACTGGAGGACCTCCTGGTCGGCCGGATCGCGGAGGCCGCGGGCGCCGAGCCGTGGGCCGTCTTCCTCGACCTGGACGCGCTGCTCGACCGGATCGCCGAGGGCGCCGATCGGCGCCTGGCCTTTCAGGCCGCCTTTCCGGTCTGACCGGGCCCGCCGTTCACGCCGGGAGGCTTGTGGCGGGGGTGAGGGGAAGGGGGGCGTTGGGGCCGTTCGTGAACTCGACCGTCGTGAAGACGAGCGGGCGCGGGCCGATGTTCTCCAGGTCGTGCAGGAGGAACTCGCCCGGGCCGAAGGTGAGATGGCGGGTCTCGCCCTGTTCGTACGTGACCTCGCGGGTGGCGCCGTCGGCGGTGTGCTGGCGGCCGCGGCCGGCCGTCACCGCCGTCCAGAAGTAGTCGAGCACGTGCCGGTGCGCCGGCACCCGTTCGCCCGGTGCGAGCCGGATCTCCCAGACCCGGACCCGGTCCGTCTCGCTGAGCAGCCGCTGCCCGACGTGGCCGTTGAACGCGCAGGCCTCGAACTCCGCCCGCAGCGCGGGCGACCAGCCCTCGAAGCCGGACGCGGTGGTCTCAGACAAGGCGCGCGCCTCCGTCCACGTGCAGCACGGTGCCGGTCACGAACGGGTTGGCGATCGCGTACAGCACCGACCGCACCACGTCCTGCGGGGTGCCGGTCCTCCTGGCCGGGTTGCGGTCCGCGATCCCGCGCAGGAACGCCTCCTTGTCCCCGCCGAGCCGGTCCCACGCCCCGGAGTCGACGATGCCGGGGGAGACGGCGTTGACCCGCAGCGGTGCCAGCTCGACGGCCAGCGCCTCCACCAGGAAGGACAGGGCTCCGTTGGTGGTGGCCATGACCACCCGCTCCGGGGCGGGCCGCCAGGCCGCGACGCCGGAGAAGAAGGTGAACGACCCGCCCTCGCTCATCCGCCCGGCCAAGTGCTTGGCGAGCAGCAGCGGCCCGAACACCTTGGCCGCGAACGCCCGCTGGACGTCGGCGAGCACGAGCCCGGACACGGGCCCGTTGGCCGGGGCGGCGGCCGTCGAGACGACGTGGTCGACGCGGCCCGCGGTTTCGGCGAGCGCGGCGATCGAGCCCTCGTCGGTGAGGTCGGTCGGTCGGATGAGGGCCGTTCCGGGCAGGGCGGCCGCCGTCGCCGCCAGCCGGTCCGCGTCGGGCCCGGCGAGGACGAGCTCGGCACCGGCCTCCGACGCCGTACGGGCCAGGGCGCGCCCGATGTTCGAGCCGGCGCCGACGACGACGATCCGCTTGCCGTCGAGGGAGTCCTGGAAGAGGGCAGCAGTGGTCATGGGATGTCCTGGGGTCGAAGTTCCGAGGTCCTGCCTCGTGTACGTCCACGACTCTCCATCCGACGGAGCCCATACGTCCAAGACATCGTTTCTACCACTGCCATAAGATTTGCTCATGACCACCCTGCGGCAGCTCGAGTACCTCGTCACCATCGTCGACACGGGCTCCTTCACCCGGGCCGCCGAGCAGCTGCACGTCTCCCAGCCCGCTCTGTCCCACCAGGTCCGCGCGCTGGAGCGGGATGCCGGCGGGCCGCTGCTGGAGCGGCTGCCGCGGGCGGTCCGGCTGACGCCGATGGGTCGCGCGATGCTCCCGCACGCCCGCGCGGCGCTCGCCGACGCCGAACGGGCCCGTACCGCCGCCCGCCGCGCCGTCGGTCTGGACGGCGGCGAGATCCAGGTCGCGGCCGTCTACTCGATCACCCTCGGGATCCTGCTCCCGGTGCTGCGCACCTGGCACGAGCGGCATCCGCAGGTGCGCGTCCGGCTCATGGAGTTCCCGCACGCCGACGCGCTGCTCGCCGCGATGGCCGCGGGCCGCGCCGACCTCGCCGTCGGTCCGCTGCCCCGCGCATGGGACGGCCCCGTAAGGGAGTTGGGGGAGGAGGAGTTCGTCCTGGCCGTCCCCGCCGACGATCCGGCGCCGGACCGGGTGCCCCTCGCGGACCTGGCGGACCGCTCATGGGTGCACTACGCCCCCGGCAACGGCCTGGCCGAGGTGGTGGACCAGGCGTGTGCGGCGGCCGGCTTCCGGCCGCGCGCCGCCGTACGGACCGAACAGACCGCCGCGGCGCCGCTGTTGGCCGCCACCGGACTCGGCCCGGCCCTGGTACCCGAGAGCGTCGTGCCGTCCGGCTTCGCGGGCCGGGTGCTGCGTCCCGAGCCGCCGGTGCGCCGGATGCTGGCCGGCTACACGCGCCCGCACCCCGACCCGCTCACCACGGCCTTCCTGGACACCCTCGCCCGGCACGCGGCGGCCGGCGGCGCCTGAGGCTCAGCCCCGCCGGGCCGGCGATCCGGCGCGCACGTCGAGGGAGGTCCGCCAGCCCGGGGGTTCGGGCTGCGCCGGCCGGGGTGCGGGGCGGCCGCCGGTGGCGAAGAACGCCGACAGCGGGAGCGTGGCCGCACCGACCGTGACCGCGTCCGGGCCCAGGGAGCCCAGGTCGATGGTGACGCGGTCGGCGGGATGGCGCAGGGAGTACCGGGCCGCGTGCTCCCGTACGGCGGGCAGGATGTGCGGCCCCAGCAGCAGGCCGGCCCAGCCCCCGATCAGGATGCGCTCCGGCCGGAACAGGTTGATCACGTCCGACAGGCCCGCGCCGAGGTACTCCGCGGTCTCCTCCAGGACCTCCAGGGCCACCGGATCCGCCGCGACCGCCGCCGCCAGCAGCGCCGACAGGGCCTCCTCCTCGTCCGCCGCCTCCGCGGGGCCGCCGCCGCGCTCCGCCCAGCGGGCCAGCAGGGACTCCGCCCCCGTGTACGCCTCCAGGCAGCCCAGCGCCCCGCACCGGCAGCGCCGTCCCCGCACCGAGACCGTCAGGTGCCCCCACTCCAGCGGGGTGCCCTCCGTCGTGCCCCCGTCGGGCGAGCCGTCCGTGATCAGGCTCGCGCCCACGCCCGAGCCGAACAGGACGACGACGGCCTCGCGGGCGCCGCGCCCCGCCCCGAACCACATCTCGGCCTGGCCGAGGGTGCGCGCGCCGTTGTCGATGATGTACGGGACCTCCGGCGGCACGGCTCCCGTCGCGCGCAGCAGCGCCTCCAGCGGGACCGCGTCCCAGCCGATGGTCTGGCCGTGGACGACGGTTCCGCCCGGCGCCCCGCGGTCCACTATGCCGGGTACGCCGACGCCCACGCCCAGCAGCCGGTCGGTGCCGACCCCGGCCTGCGCGAGGACGGTGGTGATCCCGGTCCGGACGTGGTCCACGATCGGGCCGACGTCGTAGCAGCCGCGGGGCTGCAAGGGCAGCTCGGTGCGGGCGAGTTCGGTCAGGGCCAGGTCGAACAGCTCGACGCGGACCCGGGTTTCGCCGACGTCGACCCCGATCATGTGGGCGCTGCCGGGGGCCACGCGCAGCAGGGTGCGCGGCCGGCCGCCGTCCGAGTCGACGACACCGGCCTCCTCCAGCAGTCCGTCCGCGACGAGTTCACCGACCACGTTGCTGACGGAGCCGGAGCTCAGCCCGGTGGCGGGCCCGAGTTCCTGCCGGCTCATCGGCCCGCCGAAGTACAGCCGCTGGAGCACGGCGCTGCGGTTGCCGCGCCGCAGGTCCCGCACCGTACGGCCGCCACGCCCTGTGGTCATCTGGCTCCTTCCGTCCTGCCGTCCGCCCTGTCGTCGCTCGCAACATACCCCTGCGGGACCCCTTGACGCGACCCTTTCACGAGGCTTAACTCACGTCCTGAATTAAGGCCTTGGGGCGATGGTTCCGACGCGACCGGCGCCGCCGGGGCATCACCGTCGAAGCGTCACCGCCGAAGCATCGCCGCCCGGGCCGAGAACACCCGCCGGCCTTCCCCCGACCCTGCCGAAAGGGGCCGATCCGCCATGCGCAGAACCCGAGCCGCCGCTGCCGCCGTCACCGCCTCCCTGCTCGCCGCCACCGCCACCGCCTGCGGAGGCGGCGCCGCGGACACCGGCGGCGGCTCCAACACCGCTCCCAAGGAGCTCACGTACTGGGCCTCCAACCAGGGCCCCGACCTCGCGGCGGACCAGGCGGCCCTCGCCCCGGAACTGAAGAAGTTCGAGGAGCGGACCGGAATCAAGGTCAAGCTCGAAGTCGTCCCCTGGTCGGACCTGCTCAACCGGATCCTCGCCGCCACCGCCTCCGGCCAGGGCCCCGACGTCCTCAACATCGGCAACACCTGGTCCTCCTCCCTCCAGGCCACCGGCGCCCTGCTCCCGTGGAACGCCCGGAACTTCGCGGCGATCGGCGGCAAGGACCGCTTCGTGGAATCGGCCGTCGGCTCGGCGGGCGCCCCCGGCCAGGACCCGGCCGCCGTCCCCCTGTACTCCATGGCGTACGCGCTCTACTACAACAAGAAGATGTTCCAGGAGGCGGGCATAGCGAAGCCCCCGGCCACGTGGGACGAGATGGTCACCACCGGCCGGCTGCTGTCCAAGGACGGCAAGTGGGCCCTCGGCGCCGAGGGCGGCAACCTCTCCAACAACATCCATCAGGCCTTCGTCCTCGCCAAGCAGCACGGAGCGGACTTCTTCGACGCGGCCGGAAAGCCCTCCTTCGACTCCCCGGGCGCCGTCGACGCCGTCAAGCAGTACGTCGACCTGATGGCCAAGGACAAGATCATCGCGCCGGGCAACGCCGAGTACGCCCAGAACCAGTCGCTCCAGGACTTCGCCAACGGCAAGACCGCCATGGTCCTGTGGCAGAGCGCCGCCTCCTCCTTCAAGAGCCACGGCATGAAGGAGGGCGACTGGGGAGTGGCCCCGGTCCCGGTGCCCGCCGGCGGCACACCCGGCTCCGACCGGGGCACCAACTCCATGGTCGCCGGCATCAACCTCGCCGTCTTCAAGAACACCGACAACATCGACGGCTCCCTGAAGTTCGTGCAGTTCATGACCAGCGACGAGGAACAGAGGATCCTCAACAAGACCTACGGCTCCATCCCGCCCGTCAAGGCCGCCCAGAGCGACCCCGCCTTCGCCACCGACGACCTCAGCGTGCTCCGCACCACCCTGGGCACCAGCGCCGCCCCCCTCCCGCAAGTACCGCAGGAGTCCCAGTTCGAGACCGCCGTCGGCACCGCCGTCAAGGAGCTCTTCGCCGACGCCGCGGCGGGCCGCCCGGTCACCACCGAGTCGGTGAAGGCCAAACTCGCCAAGGCCCAGCAGCAGATGGCGAGCTGAGTCCGGCCCGATGAGCACCAAGAGCCTCACGAGCCCCAAGCTCCCCCGCCTGCGCCGCAGTTCCCTCCCCTACCTCCTGCTCCTGCCCGCCCTGCTCCTCGAACTGCTCATCCACCTCCTCCCGATGGTGATGGGCATCCTGATGAGCTTCCGGGGGCTGACCCAGTTCTTCATCCGCGACTGGTCCCGCGCCCCCTGGACGGGCTGGGCCAACTACGAGCTCGTCCTCGACGTCGACCGGCCCGTCGGCGAAGCCCTCCTGCGCTCCTTCCTCACCACCTGCCTCTTCACCCTGCTCTCCGTCGGCCTGTGCTGGCTGCTGGGCACCGCGGCGGCGGTGTTCATGCAGGAGCACTTCCGCGGCCGAGGCCTCCTGCGCGCCCTGTTCCTGGTCCCGTACGCCCTGCCCGTGTACGCGGCCGTCATCACCTGGGCGTTCATGTTCCAGCGGGACAACGGCCTGGTGAACCACGTCCTCCACGACCAACTGGGCCTGGGCGGCGCCGAGCACACCTTCTGGCTGCTGGGCGACAACAGCTTCTGGGCCCTGCTGACCGTCTCCGTCTGGAAGGGCTGGCCGTTCGCCTTCCTCATCGTGACCGCCGCCCTCCAGAACATCCCCGGCGAGCTGTACGAAGCCGCCGCGCTGGACGGCGCCGGCATCTGGCAGCAGATCCGCCGGATCACCCTGCCCTCGGTCGGCGCGGTCAACCAGGTGCTGGTCCTGGTGCTGTTCCTGTGGACCTTCAACGACTTCAACACGCCGTTCGTGCTGTTCGGCAAATCGGCCCCCGAGGCCGCCGACCTGATCTCCCTCCACATCTACCAGTCCAGCTTCGTCACCTGGAACTTCGGCACCGGGTCGGCCATGTCCGTCCTGCTGCTGCTCTTCCTGCTGCTGGTGACCGCCGGATACCTGCTCGTCACGACCCGCGGAAGGAGGAACGGACATGGCTGACCACCGCGGCCGCCCCTCGTCGCCGCTGTCCCCGCCCCTCGCCTTCCGGGTGATCCGCGCGGTCTTCCTCACCCTGCTCTCCGGATTCGTGCTGCTGCCCGTCTACGTCATGGTCACCAGCTCCCTCAAGCCGCTCCAGGACGTCTCGGGCCGCTTCCGCTGGATCCCCCGCGGTCTCACCGTCCGCCCCTACGCCGACATCTGGCACACCGTCCCGCTCGCCCGGTACTTCGTGAACTCCCTGATCGTGGCGGGCGCGGCCACCGCCGCCTCCGTCGTCATCGCCGTCTTCGCGGCCTACGCGGTCAGCCGCCACCGCTTCCGCGGCAAGCGCCTGTTCACCGTCACCGTGCTCTCCACCCAGATGTTCCCCGGCATCCTCTTCCTCCTCCCGCTGTTCCTGATCTTCGTGAACATCGGCAACGCCACCGGGATCGCCCTCTACGGCTCCCGCGGCGCGCTGATCCTCACGTACCTGACCTTCTCCCTCCCCTTCTCCATCTGGATGCTCATCGGGTACTTCGACTCGGTGCCCCGCGACCTCGACGAGGCGGCCACCGTCGACGGCTGCGGGCCGCTCGGCGCGCTGCTGCGGGTCGTGGTCCCGGCGGCCGTCCCGGGCATCGTCGCCGTCGCCGTGTACGCCTTCATGACGGCCTGGGGCGAGGTGCTCTTCGCCTCCGTCATGACGAACGACACCACCCGCACCCTCGCCGTCGGACTGCAGGGCTACTCCACGCAGACCGACGTCTACTGGAACCAGATCATGGCCGCCTCGCTCGTCGTCAGCATCCCCGTCGTCGCCGGATTCCTGCTGCTCCAGCGGTACTTGGTGGCCGGCCTCACGGCGGGAGCCGTCAAATGACCCCTTCGGCAGGAGCCGTCGAATGACCCTTTCCGAAACCCGCCCCGACACCGCCGCGGAACCCGGCGGCATCGATCTCGCCGCCCTGCCCCCCGAGTTCGCCTGGGGCACCGCGACCTCCGCCTACCAGATCGAGGGCGCCGTCGCCGAGGACGGTCGCGCCTCCTCCATCTGGGACACCTTCTCCCACACCCCCGGCGCCGTCGACGGCGGCCACACCGGCGACACCGCCTGCGACCACTACCACCGCTGGCGCGAGGACATCGCCCTGATGCGGGAGCTCGGCACCAACGCCTACCGGATGTCCATCGCCTGGCCGCGCGTGGTCCCCGGCGGGGACGGCCCGGCCAACGCCAAGGGCCTCGCCTTCTACGACCGGCTCGTCGACGGCCTCCTCGACGCCGGGATCGCCCCCTGCGTCACCCTCTACCACTGGGACCTGCCCCAGGCCCTCCAGGACCGCGGGGGCTGGCCCGAGCGCTCGACCGCCGAGCACTTCGCCGCGTACGCCGGGCTCGTCGCCGACCGCCTCGGCGACCGGGTCACCCAGTGGGCCACCCTGAACGAGCCCCTGTGCTCGGCGTGGATCGGCCACCTGGAGGGCCGGATGGCCCCCGGCTGGACCGACCTGACCGCCGCCGTCCGGGCTTCGTACCACCTGCTCCTCGGCCACGGGCTCGCCACCCAGGCCGTACGCGCCGCCGCCCCCGGCGCGCGCATCGGCATCGTCAACAACCTCTCCACCATCGAGCCCGCCACCGACGGCGAAGCCGACCGGGCGGCGGCCCGGCGCATGGACGGCCACGTCAACCGCTGGTGGCTCGACCCCGTCCACGGCCGAGGCTTCCCCGCCGACATGCGCGAGGTCTACGCCGTGGACCTCCCGGAACGCCCCGGCGACCTGGCCGCCATCGCCGCCCCGCTCGACTGGACCGGCCTGAACTACTACTTCCCGCAGACCGTCACCGCCGACCCGGCAGGCCCCGCCCCGTACGCCCGCCAGATCGACCGGCCCGGCGTCCCGCGCACCGGCATGGACTGGGAGGTGGACGCGGACGGCCTGGAGACCCTGCTCATGCGGCTGACCGAGGAGTACGGGGCCCGGCGCATCCACGTCACCGAGAACGGCTCCTCGTACGCGGACACCGTCGCCGCCGACGGCAGCGTCCACGACCCCGAGCGCGCCCGCTACCTGACCGGGCACCTCGCCGCCTGCGCCCGCGCCGCCCGCCGCGGGGCCCCGCTGGCCGGGTACTACGCCTGGTCCCTCCTGGACAACTTCGAGTGGGCCTACGGCTACGACAAGCGCTTCGGCCTGGTCCGCGTCGACTACGCCACCCAGCGCCGCACGGTCAAGACCAGCGGCCGCCGCTACGCCGAGGTGATCGCCGCGCACCGGGCCCTGTGAGACCACCGGCTCCCGCGCCGCGCCGTGCCCGCCCCGCTTCTCGGGGCGGGCACCGCCTTTCGTGATGGGATGGGAAGGAGCTGCTTCCCCAGCTCACCGCTCAGGGCACACGGAGAGGTCGGGTAGATGTCCCAGGACACCATGCGGGCGATGGCGTACGAGACGTACGGCGGGACGGAGGTGCTGAGCGAGACCGAGTTGCCGATGCCCAAGCTGGCCCCCGGCGAGATCCTCGTCCGGGTCAAGTGCGCCTCGGTCAACCCCGTCGACTGGAAGATCATGGCGGGCGGGCTCGACCCCCTGATGGACGTCATGTACCCGGTCGTCCCCGGCTGGGACGTCGCCGGGACGGTCGAACGGGTCGGCATCGACGTGCCCGAGTTCGCCGCCGGCGACGAGGTCATGGCCTACGCCCGCAAGGACTACGTGCACGGCGGGACCTTCGCGGAGTACGTCAGCGTCCCGGTGCGTGCCGCCGCCCTCAAACCCGCCTCGCTGAGCTGGCAGGAGGCGGCCGGCCTGCCGCTGGCCGGGCTCACCGCCTACCAGCTGCTCACCCGGCTCGCCACCGGCAAGGACGACACCGTCCTCATCCACGGCGCCGCGGGCGGGGTCGGATCCTTCGGCGTGCAGATCGCCCGCGCGCTGGGCGCCCGGGTCATCGGCACCGCCTCCCCGCGCAACCACGACCGGCTGCGCTCCCTCGGCTGCGAGCCCGTCGAGTACGGGGAGGGCCTGGTCGACCGGGTGCGCGCGCTGGCCCCCGACGGGGTCACGGTCGCCGCGGACTTCGTCGGCGGCGTCCTCGACGTCACCCAGGCGGTCCTGGCGGAGGGCGGCCGGCACGCCTCCATCGCCGACCCCACCGTGCTCGGCGCGGGGGGCCAGTGGATGTGGGTGAAGCCCGATGCCGAGGGGCTGGCCGAACTGGGCCGGCTCGCCGACGGCGGGCAGCTCACGGTCACCGTCGCCAAGACGTTCCCGCTGTCGCAGCTCGCGGAGGCCTTCGAGCTCAGCCAGACGGGCCGCACGGCCGGAAAGATCATCATCGAGGTCTGACCCCTCCTCGAACGCGCGGGAGGGGGGGGGGGGGGGGGGGGGGGCCCCCCCCCCCCCGGGGCCCCCCCGGGGGGGGGGGGGGGGGGGGGGGGGGGGGGGGGGGGGGGGGGGGGGGGGGGGGCGT